>VMDH01000054.1 GCA_008080945.1 Gammaproteobacteria bacterium
CCAAAGATTATCCACCCCTCAAATGTTGATAACTCACCAGAAGCTAAAGGCCTTGCTTTGGTTCTCTCAACTTTAGCATCTATATCCTGATCAAAAATATCGTTTATTACACATCCAATGGATCTAACCAAAATGCTTCCCATCACAATAACAAAGAGTACCCTTGCATTTGAGGCTATATCTGTAGAAATAATTGCTGCAGCCAATGCGGGCCATAGAATTAAATATATTCCTATTGGCTTATCCAATCTGCAAAGCGAAATAAAGCCTCTAAAAACTCTATTCAATGAAAAAGATCTCCCTGATAGACATTGGATAACCGCCAACATCAAAAGAAGTCATTCTGCCCCAATAGGTTTTTGATGAAATTTCAAATTTTGCAAAGAATACATCCCTCTTGATAAATTTTTTACTAGTAAAAATTAAATCTCCCAAAGGTTTATTTCCTAGGTTTTCTAAATCAGAGTAACCGTATTTTTTGGTATCTTCAGGGATAATGCTTTTTGCGAGAACAAATTCTTTTTTATCAGCAAATAATTTTACTCTCCTTACCATAGAGCAGTTTTCTTGCATCCTCATGATCCTCTTTTCACTTTCATCTAGTTTTTCTTCTTGTTCGCTAATCACCTCCAAATTAAAAGCGTAATCTTTCTTGATTCTCTGTGTAATCGAAGCAGTTTCAAATAACCAACTTCTTTGGAGACTATTTGAGCCCATGACATAGACAAAGGGTTTAGTAATCCATCTAGAGATTCTTTTAGGATGCATGAATTCCATCGGTTAAACTGATATTATAGCCTGCTTATTTTTTCATATACTTAGGGATTAACTATGGAATTTAAAAAATGGGAATGCATTGTATGCGGTCTAATTTATGACGAAGAGCTTGGATGGCCAGACGATGGAATTGAACCAGGTACCCGATGGGAAGATGTGCCAAGCGATTGGCTGTGTCCAGATTGCGGAGTAGGCAAGGAAGATTTTGAGATGGTGGAAATATGAGTGACTTAGGAGCCCCAAAAAATTTAACTAGAAATGTCCTCTGGGGGATGTTTTTAGGTTTTGCTATTGGCTCTATCTTCTTTTATACCTCTTTTTTACCAGCAACACTTGAAGATTTAGTCACTCAGTTTGTTTTAAATCTGGGTGGAGATATTTTTAAGAACTTACTTAAACTTATAGTTGTTCCTCTGGTATTTTTCTCATTGGTAGCAGGGATTTCATCAGTCTCTGACATGATGAAGTTGGGCAATATTGCCCTTAAAACAATTCTCTTAGTTGTAGTTAGCACTGCAGTGGCAGTCTCCATGGCATTATTTTTTGGGTGGATGGTTGATCTAGGCGCTGGCTATCAAGCAGCTGCTGGTAATTTTGACATTGCCATCCCGCAGGTTAGCTTTTACGACACCTTACTCAATATTTTTCCAAACAACCTTTTTGGCGCCTTTGTAGAAAATAATATGTTGGGAATTGTTTTTTTCAGTATTCTTTTTGGTATTGCTGTTAATGCTACCGATCACTTAACAGGAAATTTATCAAAAGCATTTGAGAAACTAAATACTGTTTTTCTAAAAATTGTTCTCATGATTATGGGTTTTGCTCCTATTGGAGTTTTTTGTCTAATAGGAGCCTATACAGCTTCTAAAGGATTAGACATTTTTGGTGACCTTGCTCAGTACGTGCTCTTACTTATATTTGTTTTAGTCTTGCACATGCTTCTTGTTAACAGTCTATTTTTAAAATTTATTGCAGGAGTTAGTCCTGTTACATTCTTTCGTAAAATAAAAGATGTGCTCCTTTTTGGATTTTCAACCTCTTCCAGTGCGGCAACCATTCCTGTTACCTTAAAAACCGTAACTGAAGACATGGGAGTTAAGAAAGATGTTGCTTCGTTTGTAATACCCGTTGGCGCGACAATTAATATGAATGGGACAGCTATCCTTCAAGGCTTGGCAACTTTTTTTATTGCAGGAATTTCTGGGATAGAGCTTGGAATGGGGCAATACATTCAGGTGATTTTCTTAGCAGTTATCACTGCAATTGGAACCGCTGCTGTTCCTTCTGCGGGTATTATCACTCTAACGATTATCCTTAATCAGCTTGGCTTGCCTCTTGAGGGTATTGGATTAATTCTTGCAGTTGACAGAATATTGGATATGTTAAGAACCTCAGTAAATGTTTGTGGTGATGCGGCCGTAGCTGTTATTGTTGCTGCAACAGAGGGCGAGCTTGATAAAGAAAAATTTAATAAGCTTTAACTCGTATTTTACAGACTATATTTGTTAGAATGACCAACTTTTAAACGGAGAATTTTATGAATACATTACTCCCACCATTGCTAGGAGCTTTTGGGCTTGCAGCAGCTTTTGTAATCTATTTGTTGGTAATGAAATACCCAGATGGTGAAGACAAAGTTAAAAAGATTGGAGATCAAATTCATAAAGGTGCATTAACTTTCATGAAGACAGAGTACACCTATCTCCTTGGATTTATCGCTGTGCTATTTGTTTTAGTATTTTTAGCTCTTGGAGTTAAAACAGCAATTGCTTTATTAGTTGGTGCTGCATGTTCAGCGACTGCTGGATTTATTGGAATGTATTCAGCAACCAAGGCTAATGTTAGAACAGCAACTGCAGCTCAAAAAGAAGGTGCTGCGGCAGCTTTATCAGTTTCATTCTATGGTGGCTCAATTATGGGTCTTTGTGTAGCTTCACTTGGTCTGCTTGGATTAGGAATTTTATTTCATTTCTTTAGCGGTTCGTCTGATGCTGCCCATTCAATCGAAGGTTTCGGAATGGGGGCCTCAGTTGTTGCTCTATTTTCTAGAGTGGGCGGAGGAATTTTTACAAAGAGTGCCGACGTAGGTGCAGATTTAGTAGGGAAAGTTGAAGCAGGTATCCCTGAGGATGATCCAAGAAATCCAGGAGTTATTGCTGACAATGTTGGTGATAATGTTGGAGATGTAGCTGGCATGGGTTCAGATATTTTTGAATCCTATTGTGGTGCGATGATTGCTTCAATTGCTATTGCTGCTACCAGTGGCTCGGCTGCAAAAATGTCGCTTCCGCTTGCGCTTGCAAGTATTGGATTGCTCTCCTCAATACTGGGAATTTTAATTGTAAGAACTCAATCAAAAAAATCTCCAGCTGCTGCATTAAGGTTTGGAACCATTGGATCACCAGTAATTTTTATAGTGTTTGCATACTTCCTAATTTACCAACTAGGACTTGATTTAAATACTTGGCTCTCAGTTTTATTTGGAGCTGTTGGCGGGGTTGCTATAGGGCTTGTTACAGAATATTACACTGGCGGCACACCTGTGCAAAAGATTGCAAAATCAGGCGAAACAGGATCTGCAACTGTAATGATCACTGGTTTATCAGTAGGCATGCAGTCTGTTGTTATTCCTGTATTAATCCTTGCAGCAATTATTTTTGTCTCTACTTATTTGAGCGGCTTATATGGAGTTGGTATTGCAGCTGTAGGTATGCTTTCAACAGTTGGTATCACTATGGCGATAGATGCCTATGGTCCGGTAGCAGATAATGCTGGCGGTATTGCTGAAATGGCAGGCATGGGTAAAGAAGTTAGAGAGATAACTGATTCATTGGATGAACTTGGTAATACTACTGCAGCTATCGGTAAAGGATTTGCTATTGGTGCAGCTGCATTAGCTGCTCTTGCAATCATTGCAGCATTTGTAGAGGTTGTATCTAAAAATAATCCAGGTTTTGAATTGCTCTTATCTGATCCAATTGTATTGGTAGGAATGTTTATCGGTGGTTGCGTACCATTTCTTATTGCCTCAATCACTATGACAGCTGTAGGAGATGCCGCTTTTGATATGATCAACGAGATCAGAAGACAATTCAGAGAAATTCCTGGTCTTCTCGAAGGCAATGCTGAGCCAGATGCAGAAAGATGTGTTGAGATTGCAACTAAAGCTGCACTGAGAAGAATGCTCCTTCCAGGTATTATTGCTGTATCCATGCCTCCGCTTGTTGGATTTGGTATTGGACCAGAAGCACTTGGCGGTATGTTAGCAGGAGGTTTATTAGGATGCGTTCTGCTTGCCTTAATGATGGCTAATGCAGGCGGCGCTTGGGACAATGCTAAGAAATATATTGAAAAAGGAAACCTTGGTGGCAAGGGTTCAGATACTCATTCTGCAGCAGTAGTAGGTGATACAGTAGGGGATCCATTTAAGGATACTTCTGGACCTGCTATGAATATTTTGATTAATGTGATGGCAATTGTGAGTTTGGTGATTGCTCCGTTATTGACTATCTAAATTTCTAAAACCTCAAAAAAGCCCTTTTTTAAGGGCTTTTTTATGCTTCCGCATAACCTATAGAACCTGATAACCATCTTTTCACAAGATTTTCAGCAGTGGCAGGATTTTCTTTGGTAAGGTTTTCTGCAATATTTTTAGTTGATTCTAAGAACCGGCTGTCTCTTATCAAATTAGTATATTTAAGAGGAACAATTCCTGTTTGTTGAGATCCCAGTATCTCTCCAGGCCCTCTTATTTTAAGATCCTCTTCAGCAACTTTAAATCCATCTGTATGGTTCTTTAGTACTTCAAGTCTTTGTTTAGAATCAGGATGGAGGTTATCTTTGTGAAGCAAGATACAGTAGCTTTGCTTTTCTCCTCTCCCAACCCTGCCTCTCAGTTGATGTAATTGAGCTAGGCCAAATCTCTCAGCATTCTCAATTATCATAATATCTGCATCTTTCACATCCACTCCAACTTCGATCACTGTGGTTGAGACAAGAATTTTTGTTTGCCCGGTTTTGAACTTCTCCATAGCAGAAATTTTTTCAGCCGGCTTCATTCTTCCATGCAGTTTTGTAATTATTGATTTCGGTAAAAATTCAGCAAGCTCTTTTTCTCGTTCCTCAACATTACTTAAATCCAATGTTTCACTTTCTTCTATCAGAGGGCACACCCAATAAATTTTGCTGCCATTCTTGATAGCATCTGATACTCTTTGGGAAAGCTCTGAAGTTTTTTGTTTTGATAATAAACTGGTGATCACTGGAGATCGTCCAGGAGGTAATTCATCTACAACCGATACATCCATATGGGCATAGATACTCATAGCGAGAGTCCTTGGAATAGGGGTAGCGGTTAAAGTGAGTTGATGGGGCGCTTTATTATTTTCATTCTGTTTTTTAACTAATGATAAACGCTGATTGACTCCAAACCTATGTTGTTCATCTATTACCACAAGCCCCAATTTTTTGAAGACTATATCCGATTGAAAAACAGCATGAGTTCCTATGAGAAGCTTTATATCGCCATCTGCTAATTTCTTAAGAATTATCTTTCTTTCTCTTGCAGTAGTGGATCCAGTTAATAGAGCAATATGATCTTCATTGTCTTGAAGCAGAGCTTTGATTGATAGAAAATGCTGTTCAGCCAGTATGGTGGTAGGTGCCATCATTACTGCCTGAGTTCCCGAATCTATGGCACGACAGCAGGCCAGTAATGCAATCATGGTTTTGCCTGATCCAACATCACCCTGAACCAAGCGTAACATTGGTATATTCTTGGTAAGATCTTGAGAGATTTCTTGTAACACTCTGTTTTGGGCATTGGTTAAATCAAAAGGGAAGTTTCTGAGAACACCTTTAGTCCAACTTTCTTCGTTAGGGCATTCATAGGCGGTTTGTTTATGCTTTTTTTCCTTGATTGCTATCATTCCGCATTGAAAGGCAACCATTTCCTCTTTCATTAATCTCACTCTTGCAGGATGAGAGCCTCCAGGTAAAAGCTCTGGGAGACTTTCATCTATTGCTGGAAGATGAATTGTTGTTAGAGCAGATTTAAGATCCATTGCAAAGGCAGGATCGTATCTTTTTAAGTCTTCTCCAGCTTCTGTGAAGTCATAATGCTCAAGAGCATTATGAATAAAGGCTCTAATTTTTTTTTGTGAAATTCCTTTTGTTATTCTGTAGGTTGGCACGAGGAAATCTTTCTCGATTATATTGTTCTCATCAAAACTATATTCAGGATGAATAAGTTCGTATCCATACTTACTTAAACTAATCTTGCCAAAAGATATGACATTTCTATCTTTTACAAATTCTTTAGCTTGACTTGGATGGAAATAAAAGAAGCGCAAATTTAAAAACCCAGAGCCATCATTAATTTTTATAACCATCATCTTTCTTGGGCGATAAATCGTTTGGACAGAGACAACTCTTCCTCTAACTACATGCTCTTCTCCCTCGGTTAAGTTCTCGATATTGGTAAAGATAGATCTATCTTGGTAGGAATAGGGTAAGTGAAAACAAAGATCTTCAATAGAAAAGATGCCTAATGCATGCAAGTTATTAAGTGTTGCAGGGCCAACCCCGGGGAGCTCTGTTAATTGTTTATTCATCTTTAATAGATAATAATTTAATTAAACCTAGTTGGAATGCAGAAAATAAAAAAAATATTAATTTTTGGATATGGTGATCTTGGCACTAGGGTCAAAGCTTTAGAAGCTAATTATTTGATCCAGGTGCATGGGATCTCAAGAAGCCAAACTAAAGGCGAAGACTTTTTAACCCAATGGGATTGGACCTCCAATCAAGAATTGCCAGAAAATATAATTAATACTGAGTGGGATTCAATGGTTATCGTTCTCAAGCCAACTTCATATGATGCGACTGGATACCATGAGGGCTACTGTGAAGGATTATTAAAACTAGCTGAGGCAACTAAAAATCTTCAATGCAAGAAAGTTATTTTTATATCTTCCACAAGAGTATATGGGAACCAAGGCAATCCCATAAATAAAGATACTAAAGCCATTCCTAATGATTTCAGAGGTGCTAAGCTTCTGGAAGCAGAATCTATAGCGGCTGAGTATTTTAGTAGCAAGCTCACTATTCTTAGGTTTTCAGGTCTATATAAAGATAATCTTGATCTGTCATATCTATCGCCTCAAAAAACTCAGCAAATTCTTCCTTCTGAAAATATTAATCGGCTATCAAGAAATGATGCAGCAATGATTATTGCAAGTGTTTGCTCTTCAACATCAATCCAAAAAGAAATTTTGATTTGTAGTGAGCCGACCTTTAATTGTAAGGATTATTTTGAAAGTGAATTTCCCGAATATCAGTTCAATGATAGTTTTGTTTGCAAAGAACAGGGTAAAATATTTTTACAAGAAGCCTTATTTAGCCCTCGATAAACTACGATGCCTTTAGAAGCAATGACAGGATTTGGTACCGCCAGGAAAGAGTCTCCTAATGGAGATATATCTGTTGATGTTAAATCGCTGAACAATAAATATTTAGATATTTCTATAAAAACGCATCAATACTCTAATGAACTTGAATCATTAGTTAAAAATAACATCAAACAATTATTTGATAGAGGTTCATTTGAGGTACGCATTGATATCAATATTGAAAATCTGTCGGAATATGCAATAAATCATTCACTCTTAAAAAAATTTCTATCAACAGTCAACACTGCAGGAATTAACCTGACAGAATTATCATTAAATGATATCGCTAGGGTTCCTGGAATATTAGACACTAAAACCAATAACAGTAAATTAATTAAAGCCTTGAAACCAGTTCTTAAAAATGCACTTGCAGATTTGCATGTTGCCAGAATAAAAGAAGGCAAAAAAATAGCTAATATCTTTGCCTCTAAGTTAAGAACTATGCATAACATTCTCAAAAAATTTGAGATGTTTCAAAGCAAAGCGATTAATTATAGAAAAAGATTATTAAGGACTAAGCATAGCAATTTAGGATTAGAGCTAACTTTGGAGCAGTTTAACCAAGAGCTCGATAACTTAAATATCAAACATGACTTTGCAGAAGAGATAGAGAGAATTGCATTTCATCTTGATTCACTAACTAAAATTCTTAGTGATAAATCTTCTCAAGGAAAGAAAATAGATTTTCTGCTTCAAGAGCTCTTCAGGGAAGCAAATACTCTTTTAGTAAAGGTTGATAAACCTGAATTAAAAAATCATGCCATTGATTTTAAATTGATTGTTGAAGGCCTTAGAGAACAATCTCAGAATCTACAATAAAAGATGAATAGAGGAAGATTATTTATAGTTTCAGCAGCCTCCGGAACAGGCAAGAGTTCATTAATCAGGGAAAGCCTGGAATCTATTTCTCCTTGCGAGCTTTCGGTTTCATACACCACTCGATTACCCAGAGAGGGAGAGGAGCATGGAAAACATTATTTCTTCGTGAGCAAAGAGGAGTTCAAAGAAATTGAATCAAAAGGAGATTTCCTTGAACACGCAATTGTCCATGGCAACCATTATGGAACTTCAAAGAGTTTAACAGAGCAAAAGTTATCTGCTGGTATAAGTCTTATTCTTGAAATTGATGTCCAAGGTTATGAACAAATTCTTAATCATCATTTAGATCATTCTTCGATATTTGTACTTCCTCCATCTTTTGATGATTTAAAAAAGCGCCTTACAGACCGAGGGTCTAATGATGAGGCGTCTATTGAGTTGAGGCTCGATAATGCCAAAGGAGAGCTATCTAAAGCACATCTTTACCATCACCTCTTAATTAATGATAATTTTCAAGATTGCCTAGATTCATTTTTAGCAATTCTAGGCGGATCAGATCAACAAGATAGCAATGAAAATAAGGAAATCTTTTTAGAGAAACTATTGTCTTCATGGGGCAAATAACTCTAAAATACGCGTCCGGAGTTGAACTATGGCAAGAATAACAGTTGAAGGTTGTTTAGATAAGGTACACAGCAGATTTGAGCTAATTCTATTAGCATCTGCGCGTGCGCGCCAACTTTCTACCACCAGTAGAGAACCTCTTGTAGAATGGGAGGATGACAAACCTACAATTGTTGCACTTAGAGAGATAGAAGACGGACTTATAAATGAGGAGATTCTTCAAAAAACACTCGAGGAAGACATGCTGCTTGACGAGTTCTCTATCGAAAAGACTAAAACTCGTATCGAAGCAGTTTAATCCTCCATACTTTGAGGTAACGCTTGAATACTAGCGTTCACCCATCTCTCTCAATTTTTCAAAATTACAAGAATGGTGATTTAGAAAAACTTCCATCTGAAACATTCAAACTCGCTTCAAGCTATCTTAGCAAAGACCAGATTACTCAAATTAACTTAGCCTATTGTGTTGCAAAAGAAGCCCACCAGGACCAAAAGAGAAGAGAGGGTTCTCCCTACATATCTCATCCTGTAGAAGTTGCAAATATATTATTGGCATACCATTTAGACCATGAAACTATTTGTGCAGGACTCATGCATGATGTTTTAGAAGATTCAAATGTTCAAAAAAGCTCGCTAGAAAAACTTTTTGGAAAAGACATTGCTAATTTAGTAGACGGTGTAAGCAAACTTAACAAGATGGAATTTTCTGATATTGCAGAGAGAAATGCCCAAAGCACCCAGAAAATGGCTCTTGCAATGTCCAAGGATATAAGAGTCATCATAGTTAAGCTATGCGATCGTTTGCATAACATGCGAACCATAGAATTCTTACCCAGAGAAAAACAAATCAAGAA
>VMDH01000043.1 GCA_008080945.1 Gammaproteobacteria bacterium
TATCGTAATGAGCTTGAGAGAGTTCAAATAATTCTTTATTGATTAAATCTTTGAGATCCCCAAGAGAATAATGTGAGTAATCAGGATTTATGGAGATACCAAATTTAGCAATGTCTAAATCCTGAGAGCCTGATGCCCTTAATAAATCAAAGATCCAAGACAAAGGATCTAGAGAATCATTAAAGTTAATAGAATAGGCTTGCAACTGCTCAGCTAACATACCGGCATCAAAAATAGAGAACTTTTCTTTTAAAACCGTGAGCTTGAATGACTCTAAACGAGTGTTGACATTAACTTTTTCGTCTTCAGTGTAAGATGTCCAATTAATTACTTCATGAACAAATCTTTTGCATCCTCTGCAAACATCATCACCGTAAGTGGTGGAACAGATGCCTAGACATGGAGTGGCAGATTTAGTCTTTTTCATTTAAAAATAATCATACATTAAATAAGAAAGAAGATGAGTTTTAGTGGAGACTAACGGCAATGAGCAGTAAAATACACGCCAACGGAGTGAAGCATGCTAGAGAAATATAAAAAACACTGTGATGAACGAGCGCAGGAGGGAATCCCTCCTCTCCCACTGAATGCAGAACAGGTTGCGCAGTTAACCGAGCTACTCAAGTCTGAGCATGCTGAATCAGACCTTTTATTAGATCTTTTAGAAAATAGAGTGCCCGCAGGAGTGGATCAGGCTGCTTATGTCAAAGCAGGATTTTTAGCTGACCTGGCAAAAAATAATGCAACAAGTCCATATATTACTAGGCAGCATGCAGTAAAACTGCTTGGGACAATGCTTGGTGGTTACAATATTGCGCCCCTTGTTGAATGCTTGAAAGATAATGAGCTTGGCAAAGATGCAGCTGATGCATTGAGTAGTACCCTACTGATTTTTGATGCCTTTAACGAGATTTTTGAACTTTCAAAAACAAATGAATATGCAAAAGAAGTAATTGATAATTGGTCAGAGGCGTCATGGTTTACTGGCAAAACTAAATTACCAGCAGAAATTAAACTAACAGTATTCAAGGTACCAGGAGAAATTAATACTGATGACCTTTCCCCTGCTCAGGATGCCTGGTCAAGACCTGATATTCCTTTGCATGCACTGGCAATGTTGAAAAATCCTCGAGAAGGCTTAAACCGAGATCCTTTAGAAACTATTGAAGAGCTTAAAAGCAATGGCAATCCCATCGTATTTGTAGGAGACGTTGTCGGAACAGGATCATCTAGAAAATCAGCTACTAATTCATTGTTATGGCATATTGGGGAAGATATCCCACATATTCCTAATAAAAAAGAAGGTGGCTATGTGCTTGGTGGCAAAATAGCCCCAATTTTTTTTAATACTCTTGAAGATGCTGGTGCCTTAGCTATTGAATGCGATGTAAGCCAACTGACAACTGGTCAAGAAATTATTATCAAACCCTATGAAGGAAAAATAATAGATGCCTCCGATCAATCTGAGATTACTAACTTCCAACTTAAAACGGATGTTATTTTAGATGAGGTTAGGGCTAACGGCAGAATAAACTTAATCATTGGAAGGCAGCTAACGGATAAGACCAGAAGCACTCTTGGAAAAGATGCTTCGGATGTATTTGTAAGACCGCATAGTGACAAAACTAAAAAAACTGGATATACCCTTGCTCAGAAAATGGTTGGAAAAGCCTGTGGTGTTGAGGGAGTAAGACCAGGAGATTATTGCGAGCCAATTATGACCACAGTTGGTTCTCAGGATACTACCGGACCAATGACAAGAGATGAATTAAAAGAACTAGCATGCTTGGGATTCTCTGCAGACCTGGTGATGCAATCGTTTTGTCATACTGCAGCATATCCAAAACCCGTAGATATCGAAACCCAACACACTCTTCCTGATTTTATAATGACTAGAGGTGGGGTTTCTCTCAAACCAGGTGATGGCATCATTCATTCTTGGCTCAATAGAATGTTACTTCCTGATACGGTTGGCACTGGAGGCGATAGTCACACTAGGTTCCCAATTGGCATCAGTTTTCCTGCCGGTTCAGGGCTTGTGGCATTTGCTGCAACTCTTGGAGTCATGCCATTAGATATGCCTGAATCTGTTTTAGTTAGATTTCATGGTGAAATGCAACCAGGTATTACACTCAGAGACTTAGTGAACGCCATTCCATATGCAGCTATTCAACAAGGGCATCTCACTGTTGCCAAAGAAGGCAAAAAAAATATCTTTTCTGGTAGGTGTCTAGAAGTTGAAGGCTTGCCTCACTTAAAAGTTGAGCAGGCCTTTGAGATATCAGATGCATCAGCAGAAAGATCAGCATCTGGATGCACAATTAAACTAGATAAGGAGCCCATTATTGAATACCTTAATTCAAATATCGTCTTACTTCGTTGGATGATTGCAAACGGTTATGGTGATGCCAGAACGCTTGAAAGACGAGCGAAAGCCATGGAAGACTGGATTCAAAATCCTGAATTGCTCGAAGCAGATAAAGATGCAGAATATGCAGCTGTTATTGAAATTGATTTGAATGAAATTAAGGAACCGCTCCTAGCTTGTCCAAATGATCCAGATGATATTAAGCCTCTCTCAGAAGTAGCAAATACTAAAATTGATGAGGTATTCATTGGTTCTTGTATGACTAATATCGGTCACTTTAGAGCTGCGGGACACCTACTCAAAAAATATAAATCTATTCCCACCAGACTTTGGGTTGTACCACCAACTAAAATGGATCAGCATCAATTAATAGAAGAAGGCATCTATAGTATTTTTGGTGTCTCAGGAGCCAGAACTGAAGTGCCTGGTTGCTCATTGTGCATGGGTAATCAAGCAAGAGTTGCTGCTGGCTCAACAGTCATTTCTACCTCAACTAGAAATTTCCCTAATAGACTTGGTGATGGAGCAAATGTATTTTTAGGATCTGCTGAGTTATCAGCTGTTGCCGCGGTGCTTGGGAAGTTACCCTCACCGGAGGAATATTTAGAGATAATGCAAGATATCAATCCTTTGAGTGCAGAGATATACAGATACCTCAACTTTAATGAGATTGAGAGCTATCTTCAAGCAGCCAATCAAAACAATATTTCCGCTGTTAATGTAGTAGAAAAAAATTAAGATTGTTCTCTGACAATCTTAGATGCATCTGCTCTTTTGGCTTCAAGTTCTTCAAGGTAGTTTTCAGCCATCCTGGTTGAATAATTCCCTGTGAATATAGAGTCTTCAAATTCTTTTATTTCTGGATTTCCCTCAGATACACTTGCAATTAAGTCCTCAAGATCTTGATAGATCAAATAGTCTGCTCCAATTTCTTTAGCAATTTCTGACACTGATTTATTTGAAGCAACTAATTCTTCGGTGGCAGCCATGTCTATGCCGTATAGATTTTGATATCTAACTGGAGGAGCTGCCGATGCAAAATAAACCTTCTTAGCTCCAGCATCTCGTGCCATCTCAATAATTTTTTTGCTAGTAGTGCCTCTGACAATGGAATCATCTACCAACAATACATTCTTACCTTTAAATTCAAGATCCAATATATTTAATTTTCTTCTAACAGATTTTTTACGCTCTTCTTGATAAGGCATGATAAAAGTTCTGCCAACATACCTATTTTTTACAAATCCTTGCCTATACTCTAGACCTAGCTCTCTGGCAAGTTGAAGGGTTGCTGTAGTGGAGCTGTCAGGGATGGGGATAACCACATCAATATCATGATCAGGGTAATCTTTAAGAATTTTTGCTGCCAATCTTTTGCCCATCCTCATTCTGGATTTATATACCGATATTTCGTCCAAAGTTGAATCAGGTCTGGCAAGATAAACGTACTCAAAAACACAGGGTTTGTGCATAGGGTTAATACAACAAACCTTGGAATGCAGGCTACCATCTTTGGCTATAAAAACAGCCTCACCTGGTAATACATCTCTGAGCGTTTCAAAGCCTAGAGCACTGAATAGCGCATTTTCAGAAGCGATAATATATTCTTTCTGATTTTTTCCCTCCCTTACACCTATAACCAATGGCCTAATACCTAGCGGGTCTCTAAAAGCTAAGATGCCTACATCTGTAATCAGGGTAATCACTGCATAAGCTCCGGCGCATCTTATATGAGTCTTTGAAACGGCTTGAAATAAATGCTCTGGCATTGGCTTGATTGCTTTTTGCTTGGCTAATTCATGAGCAAAAATGTTAAGCAATACCTCAGAATCAGAATCCGTATTTAGATGCCTCATTTCTGCAAAAAATAATTCTTTGGCTAGTTCACCAGAATTAGTAAGGTTACCGTTATGAGCAAGACTAATCCCATAGGGAGAATTTACATACATCGGCTGAGCAAATTCTTTACCAGCTCCTCCAGCAGTTGGGTATCTAACATGTCCAATGCCATACGAACCCTCTAGCTTCAGCATATGACGCTGCTGAAAAACATCGCGAACATAGCCCATAGATTTTCGACTATGGAGTCTGCCGTTAACATCACAAACCACCATACCTGCAGCATCTTGTCCTCGATGCTGTAGCATTAACAAAGATTCATAGATGTCCTGAGCTACCTGGTTCTCAGCAACTATCCCAATGATTCCACACATGATAAATATTAGCTTGAATGTAATTTTTCAGTTCTAAAATCACTATAAATTAATACAATCTCATCCACAACGATTTGTAGTCTCTCAGCACCTATTTTTATAAATTCAATCGTTTTTGATTCAGAGACAAATGGCAGTTGTCGAGTTTGCTCAGGTACTACTAAATATATGGCACACAATATTAAAAAGCCTTTAAGGGCTCCAAAAATAAAACCGAGAACCTTATCAATGAGCCCCAACCCAGTCCAAGTGATGAGTTTTCCTATAATCTTTAATGCAATCGTTCCAACTACAACCGTGATAATGAACAAAGTGCCATAAGAAAAAACAGTCACAGTGGTCTGATTTTGAAAATACTCTGCATATAAGGGAAAAGCAAAGTAACTAAAGGTAATAGAGACGTATACTGCAGCTATCCAAAGCAAGATCGTAAAAAAATCTTGGACAAAGCCCTTAAAAAAGGATGAAAAGCCGCCAATAAGAATAACGATTAATACAATGTAGTCAAAATGGTTTAAGGCTAGGGTTTCCAAACTAATGCCTTGCCTTCTTGTATACCTGCAATCGCATGGACAGCATCCTTATTTCTATCTAAATCCTCTTGATTTAAAAATGGGCCAACTACTACAAAAAAAAGTCCGTTAGATGGATTGATCTTTGCTGGAAAGCCCTTGAGTTTAAATTTTTCTACAAGATTAATAGCGGTCTCATTGCTTGAAAAAGCGCCTACTTGATAAACCAAACCATTGAAATACTCAATATCAAATTTTTCTTTTAGCGAAGGTATGTCATCAACTTCCCCGAAATCTTCTTCTGTTAATGAAATATCGTCTGGGGTAATAAATGTGAGATCGTTGGGAACCGGTGCATCCATTTCTTTAACTTCTACAACAGGCTTGTAAAACCCAGCCGTGTCAAATTGGGGCTGGGGTGATAATACAAACATCAAAGTAACTATCAATATCCCCAAAAGAATACTTAAGCCTAAAAAACGATCTAGATTCATGAAACTTTGTATAGCTTCGAAATAAGCCTGGCTACGGTGGATCTCAAGTGATCTCTAGGAACAATCATATCAATTGCTCCATGTTCAAGTAAAAACTCAGATTTTTGGAAATCATCAGGTAAGTCAACCCTTACGGTTTGCTCAATAACCCTTCTTCCAGCAAAACCTACCAGGGCACCTGGCTCAGCTATATTTATATCTCCTAACATTGCCAAGCTGGCAGAGACACCGCCATAGATGGGATCAATCATAATTGAGATATAGGGTAGTTTTGCTTCCTTTAATTTTTCTAGTGCTGCAGCTGTTTTAGCCATTTGCATTAGCGAGACCATGGATTCTTGCATTCTGGCTCCCCCGCTTGTTGAAAAGCATACGAATGGCTTTTTCTCGGCTATAGCCTTTTCTACCGCTAGAACAAATTTGGTTCCTACGACACCTCCCATGGAGCCACCTAAAAATCTAAACTCAAATGCTGCAACTATTATGTCTATATCTTTGAGCTTGCCACTTGCTGTTACCAGAGCTTCATTTTCTCCAGTAGCGCTAACTGCATCCTTGATGCGCTGCTCATAAGTCTTAGTATCTTTAAATTTAAGAATATTTTTTGCTTCAAGCTCGCTACCAAATTCTTCAAAATGTCCGTTATCTAAAAAGATGCCAAGCCTAGTTTTGGCGCCAATTCTTAGATGATGATCGCACTTGGGGCAAACAAAAAGTGACTTTTCAAGTTCAGGCTGATACAAGATTGCTTCGCAAGCAGGACAGTTATTCCAAAGACCGTCAGGGACCTTGCTTTTTTTAGGTTTAGCGCCCTCTCCTTCTTTTCCAATTGAGGGTATGAGTCTTGTTAACCAATTCATTTTTTTACTTTATAGCTTTTGCTATGGCTCTTAAATAATTATATATTTTTTTATAATTATTTTGATTAGAACATGCCTCGATCATTTGTACTAAATGAGATCCTATGACAACTCCATCAGCACTAGCAGATGCTTTTAGGGCATCTTCTTTTGTTTTAATTCCAAAGCCTGAAAAGACAGGAAGATTAGAGCTTTTTTTTATTTCTTTAATATTGTTAGCCATTTCTTTGAAATTGAGAGTGGAGTGACCTGTCACACCTCTCACATTTATGTAATAAATGAAACCTGAAGCATTTCTGCAGATAGCTTTTTTTCTAGTTGCCTTGGTTGTTGGAGACATTAGGGTGATGGAATGCAGCTGATCATTCTTTATCCCAAGGTCTTTATGCGAGATTTCACCAGGTAAATCAACGATAATTAATCCATCGATATTTTTTGCTTGGGGGCTTTCTAGCACCTTGTGATTTGCCATAAATGTGTTTGAGTAACCCATCAAAATTATAGGAGTATCCTTATCAGTACTTCTAAATTCTTTTAATAATTGCAAAGCTTTTAAGAATGTAGTTCCTTTCTTGAGTGCTCTATCGTGAGCATCTTGAATAGTAACTCCTTCTGCAATTGGATCTGAAAACGGAATGCCTAATTCAATGATATCTACTCCCGCTTCAACGAAGCCATGCATTAACTCAATAGTGGTTTTAAGATCAGGATCACCTGCAACCAAATAAGCCACCAATGCTTTGCTTTTATTGTGTTGGAGGGATGCTAAAGTGCGATCAAGTCTATTCAAGGGTTAATCCTTCAACCTTAGCAACAGTGGCAATATCTTTATCGCCTCTGCCAGATACATTGACCACTATATTATCTTTTGTGGAATATAACTTTGCTATTTTAGGGAGGGCAGCAAATGCATGCGCTGTTTCAAGCGCGGGAATGATTCCCTCTAATCTTGAAACCTCATGAAAAGCTTCCAGTACAGATTCATCATTAACTGGGAAATACTTAACTCTCCCAATATCTTTCAGATAAGAGTGTTCTGGTCCGACTCCTGGATAATCTAATCCAGCAGAAATAGAATGCGTTGGCAAAACTTGTCCCTTGCTGTCTTGGATGAGATAGCTCAATGCACCATGCAATATGCCAGGAGTTCCCTTCGTGAGGGTTGCCGAATGCTTGGCCTTTTCACGTTTTCTTCCATCCGCTTCAATGCCATAAAGATCAACCCGCTTATTGCTTAAAAAAGGATAGAATGCTCCCATAGCATTTGATCCTCCGCCAACACATGCAACGATTGCACTTGGAAGTTTCCCAAATTGTTTTCTTGACTGTTCTTGAAGCTCTCTTCCCACAACAGCATTAAAGTCCCTTACTATCATGGGATACGGATGAGGCCCTGTAACACTGCCAATGATGTAATAAGTATCCTCTACATTTGTAACCCAGTCTCTTATGGCCTCATTTAAAGCATCTTTTAGAGTTGCTGTGCCACTCTTGACTGGATGAACAGAAGCACCGAGCAATTTAATTCTATAGACATTCAGGGATTGTCTTTCTACGTCCTCTGCACCCATATATATGTGGCACTCAAGGCCGAGTCTTGCTGCAACCGTTGCAGTAGCAACTCCATGCTGACCTGCTCCTGTTTCAGCAATAATTCTCTTTTTCCCCATCTTCTTGGCTAGAATGATTTGGCCTATAGTATTGTTTATTTTGTGAGCACCCGTATGGTTAAGATCCTCTCTTTTCAACCAAATCTTTGGGCCTTTGTACTTTTTAGTCAGTCTCTCTGCAAAATATAATGGTGAGGGCCTGCCAACAAAATCAGCATAGTCTTTATCAATTTGTTTTTGGAAAGCAGTATTTTGTTTGAGCTTGTTATATTGCTCTTCAAGTTCGGCTAAGGCCTTCATTAATGTCTCGGGGACAAATTTGCCTCCATAGGCTCCAAAAAAACCCTCTGCATTTGGAAGTTCCTTTATATTCATTTTTTTAAAGCTTGCATTACTTCAGCCATTAATTGGCCACTTTTTTGTCCAGGAGA
Source organism: Gammaproteobacteria bacterium (assembly GCA_008080945.1). Taxonomy (GTDB): domain Bacteria; phylum Pseudomonadota; class Gammaproteobacteria; order Magnimaribacterales; family D2472; genus VMDH01. The sequence continues at coordinate 8,489 of VMDH01000043.1, forward strand.
GCATTCTATACCAGAATTAATATCTATAACTGCGGGATTCAACTTTAATGCCTCATTTAAATTATGAATATTGATTCCCCCTGCCAATACAAAGTTTTTCACCTGCCTCGCTTTCAGTACATTCCAATTGAATGCTGTACCAGTCCCCCCTGAAGAGCCCTCTATCTTTGTGTCATATAGGATTTTCTCAGCACTTGAAAAGTGGGTACTAAAAGAAAAGTCGCTATCGTCACTAATTCCAATCGCCTTCCAATAGGGTTGTTTAAAAGACTTACAAAATTCTTCTGACTCATCACCATGAAATTGTAGGATTGCCTGAGGCATTAATTCTAATGCCTTTTCTACATCTTCTCTGTTGGGATTAACTAAAACTAAAACGGGTTTAGTATTTTGAAAATCAAGGGACTGAACCTCTTTAAGAAAATCAAAGGATACATTTCTTGGGCTTCTTGAATATAAAATGAAGCCTAAATAATTAACTTCAAGTTCAATTGCAAGCTTGCATAGCTCAAGAGAGTTCATACCGCAAAATTTAATTTTTGGTAAGCTCAACCTATTTACCTATGTCCTTAAAAGAAAATTGCGTTTGTGTAATTCCTGGATATCTTGCTCCTAAGAACATCAATCCAGAGGCTTTTGCCGTAGGGCCAGCAAGATTTCTATCTCTGCCTTTAATGATATCTAAAAGAGACATCTTGCTTTGCTTCAGCCCAATTTTAATTAGAGTTCCAGCAATAATTCTAACCATATTATGTAAGAATGCACTCGCAGTAATTTGAAAATACACAAATCCCTGATCACTTATTACATCAAAAGCTTCAATATTCTTTACAGGAGACTTTGCTGAACATTCAGAGCTTCTAAAAGAAGAAAAATCCTGTTCTCCC
>VMDH01000047.1 GCA_008080945.1 Gammaproteobacteria bacterium
CAACTTTTTTTTCAAACTCTAAATATTCTTTGGTATAAGTTAAATCCATTTATGTTTCCTGAGTAAAGTGGCTTATTCAAATAAAGTTTGCATGTTTTCATATGCCTCAATGAATTCTTCTTTAAATTTTTGCACGGTTTGACCTGCAGTTATTGTATCTTCTACTAGTCCTATACCTTGTCCTACCCAATAGGTAGCAAGCTGTTTAGCTCCCTCATGTCCAATTTCAGCAGCTTTATCTACGATTCTTAAGGCAGGCTCTCCGACCATAGTTTGTAAGGGCATAGGCAATGGTTCGGGTGCATCTTTAGACTCCCATGCATCTGTCCAGGCAGATCTTAATTGCCTTGAATGTTTACCAGTCCTACTCCTAGATCTTACAGTTTGACTTGAACTTGCTTGGAGCATCTTTTCTTTTACAGTTGGAGAGGTTTCAGCTTCAGTGGTAGTTAAGAAAACTGATGCACACCAAACTCCAGAGGCCCCCATTGCCATAATCCCTGCCATCTGCTCACCGGTTGCAATGCCTCCAGCAGCCAAAATAGGTATTTCCTTAATTGGCCTTATTGCCCTTGCCACTTCAGGAACAAGCACCATGGTTGAGACACTCCCACAATGACCTCCGCCTTCAGTCCCAGACACAACTAAAATATCTACCCCTGCCTGTACTTGCCTAATAGCATGTTCTTTTGCTCCTACAAGTGCAGCAACTAAAACATTATTATCCTTTCCCATCTCTAGCATCCAAGACGGAGGAACGCCTAATGCATTTGCAATAAGCTTGATTGGATGAGAAAAGGCTACTTCCAGCATTTGTTTAGCGGTCTCATCTCGCATATTATTTCCAAAATTTGAATTTTGCTCTGTTTGTTTTCTAAGATCTTCTCCATCGAGGTCGTACTGCTTTAAAACATCTGCTCTAAAATCTCTATATTCTTGGGGTATCATTTGCGCCCAATCTGTGGGTTTTAAATCCTCATCTTTGCCTTTAAACGAGGCTGGAATTAGCACATCTACTCCATAGGGCATTCCATCAATATGGTCATCAATCCATTTAAGTTCTTGTTCTAAAATCTCAGGAGTCATGCCAACAGCACCTAGCACACCCATACCTCCCGCTTTTGAAACCTGGGCAACCACATCTTTGCAATGACTAAATGCAATCAATGGAAACTCAATACCCAGCATTTCACAAATTTTTGAATTCATATCTTTCCCTTAAAGTTTTTGATCGTGAATTACTAGGTTAATATAAATGCACATATTATGAAAATAGATGCTTCACTTATTACAAGAGACCACTTAGATGCTGGTAAGTTGGCAACTAGGTTTGAAAACGAGGGTTACGATGGAGTGTATACATTTGAGGGCCCTCATGATCCCTTCTTACCATTATCAATATCCTGTGGAACTACTTCAACTATTGATCTTATGACTTCTGTTGCTATTGGTTTTGCAAGGAATCCTATGATTTTAGCTAATTTAGGTTATGACTTGCAGCTTATGTCAAAGGGTCGATTTACCCTTGGACTGGGATCTCAAATTAAACCCCATATTGAAAAAAGATTCTCAATGCCATGGTCGAGTCCGGCGAAAAGAATGGGTGAAATGGTTGCGGCTATAAAAGCAATTTGGAATGCTTGGCAATTTCAAGAGCCACTTAATTTTAGAGGCGAATTTTATTCACATACTCTAATGACTCCTTTTTTTAATCCAGGAGAAAACCCCTTTGGGATTCCAAAAATTTTAATGGCTGCTGTTGGACCTCTGATGCTAAAAGCTGCCGCAGAAAATGCTGACGGCATTATTGTTCACCCCTTTCATTCTGCGAAATCTTTTCATGAACTAACCTTGCCTGCATTGGGGAATCGCTTCCAAGATAATAACTTTGACATTGTGATTGGACTTATTGTGGGGCTTGGAACTACTCAGGATGAGATTGACCAGGCAAAACTCTCTTGTGCATCACAAATATCCTTTTATGGCTCTACACCAGCCTACAAAGGGATGCTAGAAGTACATGGCTTTGAGGACTTGCATTTAGAGCTTAATCGTTTATCCAAACAGGGTGAATGGATAAAAATGAGAGAGATCATTCCTGATGAAGTGCTTCAAAAATTTGCAATCATAGGCACACCTGCTGAAGTTGGTAAAGAGCTTTTGAGCAGATACGATGCAAAAATTGCTAGAGTGCAGCCAACTATTTATACAAGCCAACCTGAACTGCAAAGCGAATTTTTTAATTTAATTAAGAGCTAGATTGCTCTTTTTTAGTTGATTCTATTAATCGAGATTTTTCTTCCCATATTTTATTTACATAAGACTGGAAAAAGTTTTTATATTCCGTATCTGAGGGAAGCCTGGCAAGTATTTCTTTGGGTAGCTCATAGGCTTTTGCAATAACCTTTACATCGTTCATATCTCCGCAAGCAAAATTCCACGCAGATGTTTTATTAGTTTTATAAATAATCGTGAAGTCGAGTAAATGAGAGACTTTCGGCATTCCGCTTAATGCAATATTCAAAGCCCCAATCTTAGGTTTAAGCAAATAAAAGTAGGGAGAGGATTGTGTTGCATGCTTTTTAGGAGTATATCTAGTGCCTTCAGCAAAACTAAAAGCGACAGATGGATTTCTTGCAAATCTTTTAGCAGCTTTTTGTGCAGCAATCATATCTAATTTTCTCAGCTCAGGGTTCTTTTTTAAGCTTTTCATTGAATGTCTTTTTAAGAAGGGCATATCAACGGTTTTATGAACAAGATATAAAATGGGTATCCACTTAAGCTCATCTTTCATAAAGAATTTTAAGAGCGGAACTTTTCTATGCCCTGCAAAAAGTAAAATAAAAATATCACCCCAAGAAAGGTGATTGCTCATCCCTAAATACCAATTACTTGTTCCCAAATTTTCTGGTAATTCAAATTCCCATTTTGGTCTATGTATTACTTGGATAGAGAGTTTAAGAGTTGCAACAATCAATGATCCAATTTCATTAGAAAGCTTACCGATGTTCTTTTTTATAGATTGCAAAGGAATTAGTCTTGGGATATTCACTATGGTCAAAACGATTACACCCAAAGTAAGCACTAGAGCAATCATTGTGACCGTAATTAACCCCTTGAATTGCTTAATCAGCCAAGTCATTTTTTGCTTCATCCCATATCTTATTTAGCGCATTTAAATCCATTTGCGACATATCAAGATCTCTGGCTTTTATAATTTTTTCCATAGCTGCAAACCTCTTTAAAAACTTTGCATTGGCTTGTGCTATGACATTTTCAGGATTAACTTTTAATTTGTTACAGAAATTTATCAATGAAAAAAAGGTATCTCCAATTTCTTCAGTAATTTGTTGATGGCTACCATTACGAAATGCTTCTTTGATCTCATCCAATTCTTCTTGAATTTTATCAATGATTTGTTCTGGCGCATCCCAATCAAATGATTTGTTTGTAGCATTCTTTTGAATTTCTATGCTCTTTAATAACGGTGGCAGGCTATCTGCAGCATCGATAGTTGCTTGAGTCGCGCCATCATTTTTTTCCTCTTTTTTAATTTTGTTCCACAAAGCTGTTTGCTCTTCAGCAGTTTTAGGATATTCATCATCACCAAACACATAGGGATGTCTTCGAATTAACTTTGCATTTATAGACTTAATTACATCTTCTATAGTGAAAGATTTATCTTCCTTGGCAATTTGAGAGTGGAAGATAACTTGTAAGAGTAAGTCTCCTAACTCTTCTTTGATGTTATTAGAATTTCCTGAAAGAATTGCAGCCTGGAGCTCATAAGCCTCTTCAATTGCATGGTGGGCTAGGGATTCATGAGTTTGCTCAATGTCCCAAGGACAACCAACTTCCTTATCACGAAGCGATGCCATAGTTTTTAGCAAAGCTTCAAAATCTGACATCTAGAATCCGCTTATGTCGGCGTACCTATTTTGATGAAAATCAGCTGAGCCAAAAATCTGTTCAGCTACACGAGCTCTTTTTAAATACAAACCAATATCGTACTCATCGGTAACTCCTATGCCTCCATGCATTTGCACAGATTCATTGCTAACTTCATGTAAAGTTTCTCCGACTTGGAATTTTGCCAAACTTGCTAACCTTCCAAGATCATTGCTATTTGAATCTGCGGCAAACATAGCTGCAAGAATAGTTGATTTTGAAAGCTCTATTTCACAAAACATTTTGGCTGCTCTGTGCTGCAGTGCCTGGAAGGAGCCTATCAATACCCCAAATTGTTTTCTCTCTTTAAGATAGTTATTAGTAATTTCAAAAGCTTCTTCAGTCATGCCTAGCATTTCTGCAGCAATTGCTATTCTTCCATGATCGAGAATACTTTCTAAAGCACCGGATGCTGCTCCTTCCTCTCCAAGAAGTGAGTCAATTGAAACTTCTAAGTTATCAAATTCAACTGCAGCATAATTTCTAGAATCTGCCAATGAAAGCGATGATATCTTTAGACCGGGTGCATTTGATGGAATAACAAAAGCGGTAAGACCTTCTATGTCATCTTCATTGCCGCTAGTTCTTGCAATAACAATGATATGAGATGCGCTGGCCCCATCAATAACAAATATCTTTTTACCATTGATAAGATATTTATCTCCATCTTTTTTTGCGCTTGTGGTGATTGCAGTAGGATTATGGTGTGGCTTTTCATCAATGGCTAAAGCTGTCGTTATGCTTCCATCTAAGATCCCACTAAATAAATCTTTCTTCTGCTGATCAGAGCCTAGTGCGTTAATAGTGGATACTCCAAGTACTCCAGTAGCAAATAAGGGCGAGGGTGTGAGGGTTTTACCAAGTTCTTGTAAGACAACGCAAAGCCCAGAAACACCAAATTCTGACCCTCCATACTCTTCTGGTATAAGAATGCTTGACCACCCTAGCTCAACCATTTCCATCCAAATATCTTGGCTCCATTTTTGTTGGTCATTAGCATCTCTTAATTTTCGAAAATGCTCAACTGGAGTTTTATCTCTTGCAAACTGTTGAGCAGTATCTTTAAGAAATTGCTGTTCTTCTGTTAATACTAATTTCATTTTTTTCCTTAAACAGGGAGTCCTAGGACTCTTTTAGCGATTACATTGAGTTGAATTTCTGAAGTGCCTCCTTCAATGGAGTTTGCCTTAGTTCTTAGCCATGCTCTGGTTTTTGAGAGCTCACTTTCAGTAAAGCCTTCTCCTTCCCAGCCCAAGCCCTGAATTCCCAGCGCAGCAACAATAAGTTCAAATCTATTCTTATTGTGTTCGGTACCATAGTATTTAAAGATTGAGGAGGTTGCAGAGGCTTTACCTCCTTCATCCCCAGCACGTTGCAGAGTGAGTCCAAAGGCTTGTTCTTTCATTTTATGTGCCGCAACCTTTCCTCTGAAATAACCATCTGAAATCTTGCCTTCTTTTTCTCCAATATAGTTTTTAGCAATTTTCACTATGCCGCCCATACCAGAGCTACCAGGAACGTCTGCACTTCCTCCTAAACCAAAACTAGAGATAAAATTTCTTTCATGCTGAAGAAGAGCTTTAGCAATCGTCCAACCTTTATTTTCTTCACCTACAATATTTTCTTTGGGCACTTTTACATTATCAAAAAAGGTTTCACAGAAGGGTGACTTACCACTTATAAGAGTTATTGGTTTTGTTGAAACTCCACTATCGGCCATATCTATTAACAGAAAACTTATGCCATCATGCTTTGGCTCTTTTGGACCAGTCCTTACTAAGGCAAAAATCCAATCAGCTTGATCTGCATATGAGGTCCAAACCTTTTGACCATTTACCAAGTAGTGATCCCCGCAATCTTCTGCTTTAGTTGCTAAGGATGCTAAATCAGAACCTGAGCCAGGTTCTGAATAACCTTGGCACCATCTAATTTCTCCCTTAAGGATTTTAGGAATAAAGTTATGTTTTTGCTCTTCGCTACCATATTCTAATAAAACAGGTATAAGCATCCAGATACCAAAGCTATTTAATGCAGGTCTGGCACCTATGGCAAATAATTCTTGGTTCAAGATTTTAATTTGCTCTCTATCAAGACCGCCGCCGCCATATTCCTTGGGAACATCTGGGCCAGTCCAACCTTTTTCACCCATTCGATCCAACCAAAGTTTAGATTCTGGATTTTTATAAACAGCATTCCTTCCACCCCATACGACCTCATCTTCCGGCATAGGGGTTTTCATAGATGGAGGACAATTTTCTTCCAACCACTCTTTCACTTCTTGTCTAAATGATTCAAGTTGACTCATTTTATTTCCTTTTAATTTTGAGCTATGTATTATAAAGCTTAGGTTTTTACATTTCACCTAAAGGAAGGAATTTATGAAAGCATATCAAGTACCATCGCCTGGGCTACCTCTAGAACTAAATGAAATGGAGACACCTAAGCCTTCTGGAACAGAAGTATTGGTTAGAACTATAGCATGCGGTCTTTGTCATTCTGATGTTCATATTCATGAGGGAGCATTTGATTTAGGAAACGGTAACAAATTAGAGCTACCTCTTCCTTCGCCTTATACATTAGGCCATGAGATTTTCGGTGAAGTTGTTGAATGTGGAGAAGATGCAAACAATGTAACAGTTGGCGAACAAGTCATTGTTTATCCATGGATAGGTTGTGGTGCTTGTTCAATTTGTAATTCAGGTGATGAGCATCTTTGTAATGCAGGACAGACCATAGGGGTTTTGAAGACAGGAGGGTTTTCTGATCATGTAGTTGTACCTCACAGTAAATACTTATTTAAACCAACTAATGTTCCTGCTCATTTAGCAGGAAGTTATGCATGTTCAGGATTAACTGCTTACAGCGCACTTAAAAAGGGCGCCCCATATCATAATAATTCCATGATAATTGTAGGAGCAGGAGGTGTTGGCATGATGGGAATTCAGATTGCTAAGGCTGCTTATGATATCAATCCTATTGTCGTCGATGTAGATCAAGCCAAGCTAGATGCTGCTCTTGAGCAAGGCGCTTCTGCTGCTATAAATCCAACCCATGAAGATGCACTGATGAAAATTTTTGAGCTAACAGGAGGGGAGGCTTCAGCAGCCATCGATTTTGTAGGCTCTGAGCAGTCCGTAGCTTTTGGTATCAATACATTAGCAAAAGGCGGTAAATATATTATTGTTGGACTCTTTGGCGGTGAGCTTAAAGTTCCTTTACCCATGATCCCAATCATGGAGAGAAAAATTTTAGGATCTTATGTAGGGAGCCCTCAGGATATGAAAGAGCTAATGGAATTAGTAAATGCTGGAAAAGTTGATCCCATCCCAGTTGAACAGCGACCCATCAGCGAAGTAAATGCTGCCCTTGCAGACCTTAAAGACGGTAAAGTGCTTGGAAGGCTTAGTCTAATACACGATTAAGTAAAAGTTCTTCAGCAACATTTTCTATTTTTTCATGCATGACGAGATCAGCATGCTGGTCATAAGGTGTGGTTTGTAAATTGCAAATAATTAATCTGCCCCCATTTTCTAATGCAATTTTTGGCAGACCTGCAACAGGTTGAACCACCAAAGAAGAACCCAGTACGATCATTAAACTTGAGTGAACTGCTGAGGCTACTGCTTTTTCCATAGTTACAGGGTTCATCGGTTGACCAAATGAAATTGTGGCAACTTTCACAAGCCCATCGCAAGCATCACAATTTGGTATGGGGGCATTTGCTTTAAAAGCTTCATGAAACTTTTCAAGACTAAACATCTTTTCACAATCTAAACAGTTTGCCTTGAGCGCAGTTCCATGGATTTCAATCATCTGATCATTGGAAACACCTGATTTTTGGTGAAGGCCATCAATATTTTGCGTAATCAGAATGTTCTTTGAATTCATGTTTAGAATCTTTTTAACAAGCGTATGACCCTTGTTAAAACTTATAGATTTTAATTTCTCAGTTAAAGCAATATTGTTCTTCCAAGATTCTTTTCTCTTTGCTGATGATGAAAGAAATTCATCAAAGTAAATAGGTTGATTTGTTTTCCAGAACCCATTATCTCCCCTGAAATCAGGTATTCCAGATGCAGTACTGATGCCTGCGCCTGTTAATATTGTAATAGAGTCTGCTTCTTTTATTTTTTGTATGAAAGCTTCTATTTTCATAATTAATTTTAATTAAATATATAATTAGCGAATGTTTAAGAACATTGGGTTAGTTATCAAGGGAAACTTAAGCCTTAAAAATAGCAGGGTTATTGAGGAATTGGTAGGCTTGATCAAAACAAAATCTAGAAATGTTTATTTAGAAAATTCTTCAACATCCTCATCCATCAAGGGAGTGGAGCTGATTTCTCAGGAACTCTTCGGGAAGAAATCAGAACTTATAATAGTCCTAGGAGGAGATGGAACTTTTTTAAGAGCAGCCAAGAAATACTATAAAAATAGTAAACCATTCATTGGTGTGAATCTGGGAAGAGTTGGATTTTTGACAGATATATCTTTAAGAAATCTCAAGAAGGATATTTCCGACGTATTAGATAAAAAGAAATTTACTGAAGAGAAAAGAGATCTAATTCAGGCTAATTTCGGCAATTCAAAAGAAGTTGCTTTAAATGAAGTGGTTATTCATTCAGGTTCTTATGCTCAACTTATGCGCTATAAATTAAGCATTGATAATACGTTTATCTATGAGCAAAGATCGGATGGGCTAATTGTGGCAACAAGTACGGGATCTACTGCGTATGCATTATCTGCAGGTGGGCCAATCATTCATCCTGATTTAAAAATATTTAACATTATTCCAATGTTTTCACAAAGCTTATCTTCAAGACCGCTAATTTGTTCAAACACCTCTACCATTGAAGTAGAAATTATTTCTGGACCTAGAGCTCAAGGTTTTGTATCTCTGGATGGCCAAGAGGATCTTCCATTAGCATTTGGCAAAACTATTGAAATAAAGAAATTATCCAGAACATTAAAAATAATTCGACCAATCAATAATGATTTTTTCTCAGCATGCAGAGAAAAATTAGGTTGGAGTATTGATATAAACCATAAAAAATAATTTTTTTGTCTAATTTAATTCCACTAACAATAATTTTTATCGCGAGTTTATTTTTTTTGCTAGCTTCCTTTGGCATTAATTTTTATCAATATCTTTATTTTCTATCGCCCTCTGAAAATCAACTTTATTTCTCTTCATTAGAGGAGACTTATCTTGTTAAGGGTGAATACTGGCGAATCTTTACTCCTGCGCTAATGCACTTTTCTTTAACCCATTTACTTTTTAATTGTTTATGGGTTTATGTGGTCGGATTAGAGATTCAAAAAGTGCAAGGAAAACTAGCTCTTTTGTTAATCATTTTTACTTCAGGAATCATTGCAAATTTTTCTGAATATTTTCTCT
>VMDH01000016.1 GCA_008080945.1 Gammaproteobacteria bacterium
CTCCCCGAAGATCTCAAATATTAATGGAAGCTGGTATTTCTTTTAAGATTTTAGTACCCAGTGTTGATGAGGTTTTTAATCCGAAAGAATCTGTCCATAAGAATGCAAAGAGACTCTCCCTGTTGAAAGCCAATGCAACGCTGAGCATGATTCGGGAAATGCAATTAGAAATCATGCCGATACTATGCGCAGATACTATAGTTGCAGTAGATGGTGTGATGCTTGGTAAACCGGCAGATAAAACAGAGGCCAAAACTATGTTAAACCTCCTCTCGAATAATATGCATGCTGTGGTCACCGGAGTCACCGTGATTGATCAACAGGGCGTCAGTCATTCAATATCGGTCGAGACCAATCTTTACTTTAAAAATCTTTCTGAGAGTGAAATTGAGGAATACATCAATACAGATGAACCTTACGATAAAGCTGGTGGTATTTCTAGCCAAGGCGGCGCTAAAGCGTTTATTACTAAAATAGATGGAAGTTACAGTAATGTGCTTGGGTTGCCCATTGAAGAATCTTTAGATCTCCTCAAAAAAATTGAGGCAATTTAATTAATTGTAATTAGCTTCTCTAGCTAAAAGAACAGCTTCTTTTTGCAGCGCTCCAAGTATTTTTGCATTCAGATTATCTTCTTTAAATTCACCCCATGACTCAAGGACAGGATGCAATACAGTTCCCTCAACCACCGGATATTCAAGGTTAAGATTGGCATATTGCTCTTGTGCCCAAGTTGAAGTCAGCCATTCAAGAAGCTTGATAGCTTCTGTTTTTTGCTTGCTATATTTTACAACTCCTCCCCCAGAGATATTCACATGGACACCTGTTGAATCTTGGTTAGCCCAAATGAGATTAAGATTTTCTGCCTCTCCACTAGCCACCAATCTGCCTAGATAATACGAATTAACAATAGTGGCATCGCATTGTCCGGCTTGGACAGCTTTTAAAGCAAGAGTATCACTTGAAAATACTTTTGTTGCTAAGTTATTGATCCAGCCATTGAGAACCTTTAAAGTTTCTTGTTCTCCAAAATTAGCAATAAAGCTTGCTATGAGTGACTGATTGTAGACTTTTTGGGATGTCCTAAGGCACAGTCTGCTGTTCCAATCGTTGGTTGCTAACTCAGCATAACTTTTGGGAGCTTCTTGCATAGCAGCATTGTTAATCACTATAGTTCTTAGACGTTTAGAAAGACCAAACCATTGATTATCTGGATCTCTGAGATATGCAGGGATATTTGATTGTAAAGTTTTAGAGGTAACGCTCTCGAGCACCCCTCTTTCTGCAGCTTGCCATAATACACCAGCATCTACTGTGATAAAAAGATCTGCTGCAGTGTCTTCTCCTTCGGTCTTTATTCGTTCTAAGAGCTGTTGAGCATCACCAGATAGGTGTACTATTTCTATTCCTGTCTCTTTAGTATATTGCTCAAAAAGTGGTTCAATCAGCTGGGGCTGTCTGGAGGTATAAACTACGAGCTTTTCTGTGGTTGAGTTGGTACCGCATCCTGAGATCACAGCCAAAACCATAATAAAAAGTAATTTTTGCATAGTTGATGATTGTACTCTAAATACCAAAAATTCCTTCGGCGCTTTTTATAAAGAATCTTTTCAAAGGCTCTATTCTATTGACCAATGTAAGGCCATTGTTTCTAATCAATCTCATATAGATGTTATCGCTTTGAAAGAGTGCATGAATTCTATCCACACCTTTAACCATAGAATCATTAAAAACCTTTCTCTTGATCTCATATTTTTTAAGGACTTGACTTGATCCAATACCTATTCCAGATTCATTGGCTTTAGTAATTTCTGCAAACAAAGTGCTGCAATCTGCTAACCCAAGATTAAGGCCTTGACCTGCCATTGGATGAATAATATGGGCTGCATCCCCTATCAGGCAGGCTCTTTCAGCATGATATTTATTGGTAGTAAAACTTTTAAGTGGGAAAGATTCTATTTCTGAAAGAATATGAAGTTTGGTGCCTAAAATATTTTCTAATCTTGGTAGGTGTTGAAGAACATAGGTCTGCAAGTTTACTTCTTGGATATCAAGAGACCAAACAACCGAAAAATTATTGCCTTGAGGGTTTTCTCTGTCATGTATCGGCATTAATGCAAAAATATCTTTGTTATAAAACACTTGGGTAGCTGTTGAGGTATCCATGTTTTCTGAATGCACAATAAAGGTTGCTGCTTGTTGCTGATAATCTTTAGGATCAGATAAAGCAAAAAACTGCTTTATAGGTTTAAGCTTGGCATCGCTTGCTATCAAGAGTCTTGCATTGCAGATGTCCCCATCTTTGCACTCTACAGATATCTTGTCAGCACCAGTGCTAATTTCTTCAGAAATAGAATCTGAAACTATGGTTTTAATTCTCGTATTTAAAGCTTCGGTTAGATCAGCGAAGTAAACAGTCCTAGCAAGCTCATTTTCGGTAATGTCTGAGGCATGGAAAGTTATCTTGCCTGAGCCGACGGCATCACGCACCTCAATATTGTTTATAGGTGTAGATGGAATCTCAATGCCAATCTTTTCAAGTAACTGCAATGATTGCAGGTTAAGGGTAACAGTTCTGGGAGATTCGCTCAGATCAATTGGATGATGATCGATGACTTTAATATTAAAGCCTGCTTGATCGAGCAGTAAAGCAAGCGCCGCCCCATTGACCCCGCTTCCGGAAATCAATGCATCGAACATAATTAACCAGCCATCACTGCTTCAATTTCTTCAGGATCAACCGGAGCGCTTGCAGTGAGATTTTCATTTCCATCTACAGTCACAAGAATATTGTCCTCAATTCTTACTCCGATTCCTTTCCATTTATCATCAACATCGCTTTTACTGGAAATATAGATTCCTGGTTCAATGGTCTGGACCATGCCTGCCTCGTATTGGGTAAAATTAGATCCATCGGAATAGGCTCCTACATCATGGGTATCTAATCCAATCCAATGCCCAACCTTATGCATGTAGAATTTTTTATGAGCGCCCTCGGCGATCAAGTCTTCTGCACTACCGGTAAGTAGCCCCAAATCAATTAGGCCCTCAGTGATAACTCTCTCAGAAATCTCTTGTGGCTGCATAATATGATTGCCTACTTTCATAGCAGCAATGGCCTCTTGTTGAGCCTGCAAAACGATGTTGTAAATAGCCAGTTGCTCTGCGCTAAATTTGCCATTAACTGGATAGGTTCTGGTTATATCGGATGCGTAGTATTGGTATTCACCTCCAGCATCCACTAAAACTAGATCACCATCTTTTAAGATTTGATCATTTTCAACATAATGCAATATGCATGCATGCTCTCCACCTGCAACTATAGGTGTGTAAGCTGGAAAGCGTGAACCATGTTCAGCAAATTTATATAAATAATATGCTTCTAAGCTTTGCTCATTCATATCAGGTGTAACAAATTGCATAGCAGATTTATGCGCTTGGGCCGAAATTTCACAACCTTTTCTCATGATATCAATCTCGCTATCCGATTTAACTCTTCTTAAGGAGGATAGCAAGGGACCAGCATCTAAATGCTCGATAGCTGCAGTGTGGCGATCTTTCAGTCTTGCTTCTTTGACCCAGCTAGATACTCTTTGGGAAAAATCTTCTTTGTACCCAATTAAAGAAAAGACTTTATTTGCTCCCGCTAAGAGACCAGGAATAGTTTTATCTGCATCAAAATTATTAAACCCATGATCAAAACCATAATCATTTTGAGCGCCTTGCGGTCCAGCTCTATAGCCATCCCAAAGCTCAGAATGTTCATCCTTTGGAGGAACAAACAAATACGAAGATAGACTCCCAGTCTTATCAGTTTTGATTAAAACAATAGAATCAGATTCATTAAATCCTGAAAGATACCAAAAATAGCTATCTTGCCTAAATGAATAGGTATGGTGAATGTTTCGAGAAACATGATTATTGCTTGCAACCAACAAACATGCATCTGGACCAAGTAAACTAGCTACCGCCTCTCTTCTTTTAGTAAACATAGTGCTCATGAGGGCATTTTACTCCCTAAATGGCAAACTTCCCTAAATTCAATAGAAGAATTAAACTAAGTTATGGCCGCACAGGATGCAATTGAAGTCTTAGCAGAGCAATTAAAAAAGCTTATTGGGCGCTTTGAAGAGCAGCAAGGCATTATCAATGCTTATGTTGAGAGAGAAAGGGAATGGAAAGCGCTCAAAATTGAACAACACAATAAAATTGAAGCTCTTAGTAAAGAAATTGAAAAGCTTAATAATGAATTAAACGATGAGTAATAAAGAAATATTATCTTTAAGAATCAGTGGAAGAGATATATCAATTGCCTGTCCTCCAGAGGAAAGAGAAGCCCTGGAGAAAGCTGCAAATTATCTTAATGAGAAGATTGAAGCTATTCCTAATAAACAAAATAACCTTATCTTGGCTGCCTTGGCATTGGCTCATGAATGCCTAGAAGAGAGCGGCACTGAAGAAATCTCTGAAGAGTTACTTGCAACCATTGAGGATCTCAATCAGCAAGTGAAAAAAACTTTAGGCTAGTAATTTTTTCTATCATATAATGAATCTATCTGGTTCATTTGCAGATGCATCATACATCTTTGAACCTATAATTAAATTAACGGCGACGGTCCACTTTCGTTGGTGTGCAGTACCGCAAGGGAAGCCTGAAACGATAAGATTATTGCCACCTGGACATAGGGTTCAGGAAAAATGCATTTGCGGTGAATTGGAGTTTTGGCCTCCGCAGCATGATTAAATCTTCTATTAGAAAATCAATCTTAAAGCGGAGGCTTGCCCTTTCTGAGGCCAATCTAGCCAGCCTCAGTTCTTCCATTCAAACCCGTCTCATAGAATCTGATTATTTCATTAGAGCAAAATCTGTTGCTGTCTATTTGCCCATTAAAAATGAAGTAGAGACGGACAAGATAATAGCTGCCTGCTTTGAAATGAATAAAAAGATTTTTTTACCTAAGTTACACACAACCGATTTAAATTTTCTTGCGCTGAAGCCAGATTCTCAATTTCAAAAGAATAAATTTGGGATTCCTGAAATTTGTAATCCAGAAGCAGAAATCGCTGAGCATATAGATCTAATGATATGTCCTGGTATAGCCTTTGATAGTAAAAAAAATAGGGTGGGTTACGGAGGCGGCTACTACGATCGTTATCTTACATCAGCATCCTACAACCATCTGGGAATGTTAGGGTTTAGTATGCAAAAAACAGAAAGTATTAGTGTGGATAGCTTCGATATCCCAATGGACTTTATTCTTACCGAAAACGGGTTTTTAAATTAGTTTTGCAAAGCTTGCAATATCTTTGGCAAGTACCTCAGGATTTTCAACTGCAGCAAAGTGACCGCCTGCAGCTCTGGTCCATTGAACAATATTATACGTAGGCTCAGCCCATGCTCTTGGAGGTCGAGCAATTTCATTATCAAACAAAATACATCCAGTGGGTTGAGTTATGGGATTAAGTGAGAATCCTATCAGTCCATTTTCATGGTAAAGCCTTATTGAGGAAGTGATGGATTCTGTAAACCAGTATAAGGAGATGATATCCAGCACTTCATCTTGGGATATAACCAGCCTATTAATACTGTCATTCGTCCATGCTTGAAACTTTTCTGCAATCCAGCCTGCTAGCCCTGCCGGCGAGTCATGCAATCCATAGCCTAAAGACTGCGGCTTGGTATTTTGAATTAAATAATAACCATAGCCTTTTTCTTGATACTTTTTGAAATTTTCCATTCCCTCTATTTCATCTTCAGATAGCCCCTCTATTGAATCTGCATTTTCAGGGGGGAAGGCAAGCACTAAGTTCAAATGCAGGCCTATACAATTTTCTGGAAAGAGTTCTGCCATCCACTTGGTAACAGTCGCTCCCCAATCTCCTCCCTGGGCAATGTATTTTTCATAACCAAGCGCTAGCATTAATTCATGATTAAGCTTTGCAATGGCTTCGGAATTCATGCCATGCTCAGTGGGCTTATCTGAGAACCCATAGCCAGGCATTGAAGGACAGACGACATGAAAAGCCTGGCCATCGATTCCTTGATTTAGTAAGGGTATGATTTTTAAGAATTCTTGAACGCTGCCTGGCCAACCATGCGCCATAATTAAAGGGATGGCATTAGGGTCAGGGGATTTGCTGTGCAAGAAATGAAGATTAAGCCCTGTTGAGGTCTTAAATTTAAAGCTGCCTGCTTCATTAAGCGTTTGTTCTGCTCTTCTCCAATCGTATTCGGTGGCCCAATAACTTACTAAATCTTGAAGAAAGCTAAGACCGGTACCTAATGACCATCTTTCATCATTAATCTCATCAGGCCACCTTGTCAGAGCAATTTTTGCTCTTAGAAGATCAATCTCTTTTTCAGGTACCCTAATTTCAAAATCTTGGATAGCGCTCATAGTAAGAATGTTTTGTATGCTGGATTGGCAGTTTCTTCAAAGAATTCATAATCTAAATCTTTGAGATGCTTATCTAGAGATGTTTTAGAGGATTTTTGGTCTTGAATACCTATCAAAACATTCGCAAATGCTGCGCCTAAATTCCTATAATGAAATAATGAGATATTCCAGTCGTTTCCAAAAGCTCTTAAGAAATTTAACAATGCTTCTGGCCTTACAGGAAACTCGCACCTAAATATCCTTTCGGCAAGATCAGAGTCCGCCTTGGGAGATCTTCCTCCTACCATATGCCTTAGGTGATCTCTAGAGATCTTATTTGAAGTGAGATCTTGGAACTTATATTTTTTTTCTTTTAACTTTGAGCAAATTTCTTTAAAACGACCTTCACTATCAAGTCGAATGCCCACTAGAACATAGGCATCGTTTGCATCAGAAATCCTATAATTAAATTCAGTGATCAGGGATTTTCCAAACATGCTGCAAAGCTTTTTAAAACTTCCTGGTTTCTCAGGAATTCTGATACTTAAAAGTTTTTCTCTATTTTCTCCAACTTCAGAACGCTCCACTATATAGCTTAGCCTCTCAAAATTTACATTCGCTCCGCTCGAAATGGCTAGTAGTTTTTTACCTTGAATTTTTGCTGCGTATTGCTTCAATCCTGCTAGCGCTAGAGCACCCGCAGGTTCTGAAATTACCCTAGTATCTTCAAATATATCCTTAACTGCGGCACACAGCTCATCGTTCGTAACGGTAATGACTCCGTCTACTGTTTCTTTAATAATTTCAAAAGTATTTTTGCCTACCTGTTCGACTGCAACGCCGTCTGCAAAGGAGCCCACTTGTCTTAATCTTACCCTTTTTCCAAATTTGATTGCCTCGGTTAAGCAAGCACTATCATCAACCTCAACTCCATAGATTTTGGTAGTTGGAGAATAGGCAGAAACGTAGGCAGCGATTCCAGCAAGCACTCCTCCACCTCCAACAGGAACAAAGATAGCGTCATAAGTCTCTTTGTCTTCTAATATCTCCTTGCCAATAGTTCCTTGTCCAGCAATGGTATAGGGGTCATCAAAAGCATCTATAAACTCTTTGTTCTTTGAAATTGCAATTGCTTTAGCTTTTTTTAAGGCTTCATTGAAATTATTTCCATGAAGTACAACCTTGGCTCCAAACTTCTTAACCGCCTTAATCTTCAATTCTGGAGCTGTTGCTGGCATGACAATCTCACAGGATATTCTTAAACGCTTTGCTGCATTGGCAACTCCTTGAGCATGATTACCAGCAGAAGCAGCAATAACTCCCCTTTTCTTTTGAGATGGAGTGAGGTTAGAGATTTTGTTGTATGCTCCTCTATTTTTAAAAGAAAAGATTGGCTGGAGATCTTCTCTTTTCAAGAAAATATCGTTTTCCAGCTTTGCAGATAAGTTATTAGCAAATGTAGTGGGCGTTTTGATGGCAACATCATAGACATTTGCGCTATCAATCAGCTGGATACACTTATCAGCATGAAAACGACTTGGTACTTTTTTTATCTTATGTCGCATAAATCCCCTTTATAACATTATAAGTTATTAATAGAATAGAAATATGACTGCATTGAAAGAAGCGGCAGCAAAAAAAGCCCTTGATTATATCCTGCCAAATTTAGAATCTGAGACAGTGATAGGCATTGGCACTGGTTCAACTTCAGAAATTTTTATTGATTTACTGGCTGTCCATAAACATTTGTTCAAAGGAACTGTATCTAGTTCTGAGAGATCAACAAAAAAACTTAAGGATCTTGGTATTAAGGTCTTTGATATTAATGAAGTGAACGACATTCCTTACTATGTAGATGGCGCTGATGAGTGCGATCCCAATCATAACCTTATCAAGGGAGGCGGAGGCGCTCATACTAAAGAAAAAATTGTAGCAACTATTGCTAAAGAATTTTTATGCATTATCGATTCTAGTAAGCTTGTAAATAAACTTGGTGCATTTGGCGTCCCAATTGAAGTCTTTCATGAAGCCAGAAGCTTTGCATCAAGAGAGATAGTTAAGCTAGGAGGAACTCCTGAATTGAGAGTTGGAGTTATGACTGAAAGCAACAACCCCATTGTAGATATTAGAAATTTGGATATCGA
>VMDH01000072.1 GCA_008080945.1 Gammaproteobacteria bacterium
GAACTTTTGGTTGCTTTGGACGATGGTAAAACTGTATCTATAATCCAAGAGGCAAGCGACGATCTTTTCGAAAGGGGCACTAGAGTTAAAGTCATTACCTCAGCTGGCAAGACAAGAGTTTTGCCTGTTGAATGATTCCTATTGACGAACCTGATTTTGCAACGATTTATAACAAGTCGTTAGATCTGCTTTCCAGGCGTGAACATTCAGCTTTTGAATTAATTCAAAAATTAAAAAAACGTTATGGCTCAAGCAATCTTATCGATGACGTAATCATCAGGCTGCAGGAATCAAATCTTCTTGATGATCAGCGTTTTGCAGAGGCCTACATCAAAGTTAGAGCTAGAAAAGGTTTTGGTCCTCGCAGAATAGATGCTGAGCTTCAGCAAAGAAAAGTAAGTGAAGCAATCATCAATCAAGAGCTCTCAATAATTGAGAATTGGAATGAGCTTGCATTGCTAGCATTTAAGAAAAAATTTAGTAATTTTCAAAAAGATACCAAAGAGATTTTAAAAGCAAAAAGCTTTCTTCAAAATCGAGGGTTTTCCTTTGAGCAGATTGAATTCTGTATTCAAGAGACATGATATTATAAGCGCATGTCATCAGAGGTTCTTGCAAGAAAATATCGCCCCCAATTATTTTCAGAGGTTGTTGGGCAAGATCATATTGTTGCAGTTCTTCAAAACAGTATTGCTTTAGAAAAGCTACATCATGGTTATATTTTTAGTGGCACCAGAGGCATTGGCAAGACTACTATTGCAAGAATTTTTGCAAAATCTTTAAATTGTCAAACCAATCAAAATAATCCAGAGCCTTGTAATGAATGTTCGGCTTGTCAGGAAATTACTGCTGGGAGAAATTTAGAGTTCATTGAAATTGATGCTGCCTCCAGAACAGGTGTCGATGATATGCGAGAATTATTAGAATCATCTATTTACAAACCAACTAACTCAAAATATCGCATCTACTTAATAGATGAGGTTCATATGCTCTCAAAAAATAGTTTCAATGCTCTGCTTAAAACCTTAGAGGAACCACCCGATCATCTGATATTTTTAATGGCTACCACAGAGATAGAAAAAGTTCCGAATACTGTTCTTTCAAGATGTTTGCAACTAAACCTTAAAGTGGTGCCATCGCAAAGCATAGCTGATCATGTAAAAAAACTTCTTGATTTGGAGGATTTTCAATCCGATGCAGATTCTATTGATTTAATAGCTAAAGCAGCTCAAGGCTCCATAAGGGATGCATTAACACTTACTGATCAGGCTATAGCGCATGGTAATGGTGCACTAGTTAAATCTGAAGTTGCCAATTTTTTGGGTAGTATTGATGACAGTCATTTATTTGCAGTCATTCGAAATATCTTACTAGGCGATGGTGATGCTACCTATATATCTCTTCAGGCTTTATATGAATTTAATGTTGAATATTCACTTGTGCTTAAAAGTTTTATTGAGCACTTTCATTCCATCAATATGGCAAAGGCATCATTGGGCTCAAATTTAGATGCCTATAAGGAGTTAGCTGAACTTGCTGACCCAGAATTCTTGCATTTATTACAAGAAATTTTTTTACAGTCTTTAGAAAAATATAACGTCTACCCTGATCCCAGGCTCGCACTGGAGGCTGCTGTTTTAAGATCGCTTGCTTTTCATCCCTTGAAAGTGGCAGACGCAACAACTGAAAAAAAAAATTTAAAAAAACCTAAACCGCAAAAAAATATAACTATTCAATCTGGGGAAGTTTCTGAGGAAATAAATCCTATTATTGATAAATCAAACACTGAATTTTCAAGCGATGATTGGGCTGCATTATTTAATTTAGATGCACTGAGCAATATAACCAAAGAAGTTTTTTTAGATTTTGGATTCAAACAATTTTCTAACGGCCTCTTAATTTTATTGCAACCTGAAAAAGCTATGCAACCCACAGAGGCAATGATTGCTGAGCTTATGGAGGCACTTTCAGCAAACTTCAAAATCAAGCCAGCTATTCAATTTGAATTAACTGAGCCGGATATAGTTCCAAGAGATGCTGCAAAAAAAATAGCTGCTACTGAGGCTAATTCCATTAAAGAGGCATTAACAGAAAATAGCTCAGTTCAATATTTGATGAAGAACTTTGATGCTAAAATTTCAATTAATTCTGACTAGACTTACCTATGAAACGCGATGTTCTAAATCAACTCATTGAGGCATTAACTATTTTGCCTGGAGTGGGTAAAAAGACTGCTCAAAGAATGGCTTTATATCTACTAGATAAAAATAAGGATGGCGCCATGCATCTTGCTACCACCTTAAAAGATGGTTTAGAAAAAATTAAAAGATGCGATGTTTGTAGAAATCTTACTTCAGAAGATATCTGCAACATTTGTAGTAATTCTGCGCGAGATTCTTCTTTGCTCTGTGTGGTAGAGCATCCTGCAGATGTATTAGCAATCGAGGCGACAGGTGGGTTTAAGGGTAAATATTTTGTGTTATTAGGGAAATTATCTCCCATGGATGGTATCTCAGCAGAAGATTTAGGTATCCCTAGATTATTAGAAATCATAAGCTCTGCATCAGTGCAGGAAATTATATTAGCTACCAGTTCAACTATAGAAGGTGATGCAACTGCACACTACATCAAAGAACACCTAGATGGCATTAAAATTTCAAGAATCTCCTATGGAGTTCCAATAGGTGGCGAGCTAGAATTTGTAGACAATAATACAATAGCAAGAGCAATTTTGAGCAGAGTGGAAATGTAATGAGCATCAAGTCGGATAAATGGATTAAAAAAATGGCCAGTGAGAGCAATATGATCTCGCCGTTTTCAGAAGATCAAGTTAGAGAGAATGAGGGAGGCAGTAGAATTATTTCTTACGGTGTCTCAAGTTATGGCTACGATGTTCGTTGTTCTAATGAATTTAAAGTCTTTACTAATATTCATTCTGCAACTGTGGATCCTAAGTCTTTTGATGATAAGAGTTTTGTAGATGTGACTTCTGATGTTTGTATTATTCCACCCAATTCATTTGCACTTGCCAGAACTATTGAATACTTCAAAATTCCACGCAATGTCTTGACTATTTGCTTGGGGAAATCTACCTACGCTCGTTGTGGAATTATAGTGAATGTAACTCCTTTGGAACCTGAGTGGGAAGGCCATGTCACGCTAGAGTTTTCCAATACTACTAACTTGCCCGCAAAAATTTATGCAAACGAAGGTGTTGCGCAAATGATCTTTTTAGAATCTGATGAGCCTTGTGAGGTCAGTTACAAAGAGAGAGGAGGAAAGTATCAAGGCCAGACAGGAGTGACCTTACCCAAAACTTAATAGTTTTGTCATGGTCATTTCTACAGTCCCATTGTCATCCACATCTACAGTTTTAACCAATGAGTAATCAAGGCTTTTAGCAAACCAGTACTTTGTGACTCTGTTCTCATTCTCTCGAATTCTTTGAACCACTGCACACTCATACTCAATACCATCAATTACCAGCGACTCTGCTTGAACTAACATAAATTCATTGCTTTCTATTTCCCCATTTTTTAAATTTGGAAGAAATAAAGTGACCTCCTGCTTGCCTTGAGCAATTTTTGAAGCAAGTGCCAATTGAGCTGTGAGTGGATCAAGTATCTTATTAGAAATAGAGTCTTTGCTAATAACCCAGTCATGATCGCCAGTGGATGTTATATTTTCATCGAATACAAGCTGTTGTTTGCGATTAATAATAAGAGCTGCTCGAGCTCTAAATTCATAATCCAATGATTCAAGCTCATCATTATTTATTGAAAATGTTGACGATATTTTAAGATTTCCGATGGCATTTTTTCCAGAGAAGGTGAATCTTCCCAGATTATTATCAACGCTCATTTCTCTAACGGTAGTCAAAGTTAACACAGGACCTTTAAATAAAAACTCTGCTTTAAATGGAGTCACTTCAGCTTGCGCCCAGAGAGGCATCAAAGAAATGAATAACAGTAATCTATAGAGCATAAAAAATCTTATCTTGATAATTTTGACAGGAAGGATGATAAATAGTTCCTTGAGAAGAGTAAACGATATTATTAGCAACTACTTCATTAATAATTTTAGGATAAAGATCATGCTCAATTTGGTGAATTCTTTGTTGGAGAGATTTGGAGTCTTTGGTATCACCAATAACAAGATACCCTTGAGCAATAATAGGGCCCCCATCAAGCTCTTCAGTAACAAAATGAATGGTAATACCATGTTCTCGATCATCATTTTTTAGTGCACTTTCATGCGTATGGAGCCCAGGATATTTGGGTAAAAGAGAAGGGTGTATATTAAGAATTTTACCCTCAAATGCAGAAGTAAATATTGAGGTCAGGATACGCATAAACCCTGCCAAAATTATAAGGTCTGGATTTATGTTTTTGATTACAGCTACCAACTCTTCATCAAACATTTCTCGTGTTTTAAAATCTTTATGACTTAGTATTTGAGTTGGCAATCCTAGGTGTTGGGCTTTCTCAATTCCTCCAGCTTCAGGTTCATTACTGATAACGCAACTTAGCTCAGTATCGCTAATAATCCCATTATCTATGGCATTTTTAATAGCTACCATATTCGAGCCTGAGCCTGAGATCAGCACAACAATTTTTTTCACGATAATTGATGATTAAAGATAATTGCAGGTTGATTTTGAGATCTTTTCTCCATAATACCAATCTTAAAAACACTAGCGCCTTTCTTCTCGAGAACTTTCATTATGCGCTGTTCATTACCGGGGCTGCTAAAAAGCACCATTCCAATACCACAATTAAAGGTTCTCAGCATATCTTCAGAAGTAAGTGAGCCATGCTCTCTCAACCATTGAAAGCATCTTGGTAGTTTCCATGCATTAAGATCAATGACCGCTTTCAATTGAGAGCCATATGCTCGAGGTATATTTTCAACCAATCCACCCCCAGTAATATTTGCTAAACCTTTTACCAGATCTTTTTGAATTATTTTTTCAAGTAGCTCAGGATATAAAACGGTAGGTGCAAGCAACTCATTGAGAATTCGTTTGGATGGAGTATGTTTTTTTAGAATTTTACGTATGAGCGAGTAACCGTTTGAATGCGGTCCAGAAGAAGATACTGCGATGACAGAATCACCTCTTTTAATAGATTTACCATCAATTATTTTATCGCTTTCAACTATACCGGTTGCAAATCCAGCAAGGTCAAATTGCCCAGCTTTATAGTGCCCTGGCATTTCAGCAGTTTCACCACCAAGAAGAGCACATTTAGTCTTTTTGCATGCTTCCGCTATGCCTTTAATAACAAGCGCAGCTTCTTCAATTTCTAACCTTGACGTAGCAAAGTAGTCCAAGAAATATAGAGGTTTTGCTCCCATGGTAACCATATCATTGATGCACATGGCTACCAGGTCTTGCCCAATATCTTTCAAACGCTTGTATTCTTTAGATAAAGCTACTTTGGTTCCAACGCCATCAGTGCATGCAACTAGGATTGGAGATCGATAATTTGTTGGAAGCTTATACAGCCCAGCAAATCCTCCAAAGTTTTTTATGACGTTCTTATTATGGGTATCTTTGACTGAGGGGCTAATTTTTTTAATGAGTAGATTTCCAGCTTCAATATCAACACCTGCTTTGGCATAGGCATCCGTAGTGTTTCTTTTTTTACTCATTTACAATGATTATGTGAATGTTTTAAAGCTTGGCATCATTATACTTCTAACCATCTCTATTGATACTTCGGCAAGAGTTTTTGATGATCTTTTTATTGTGAGAATTCCACAAGATGATTATGAAATTACTAACGATGGCTTAATCATGGCATTCAACAAAATTACTGTTAGGCTAACTGGGTCCAGAAATCCTGCCATTTTAAGGTCCATTAATTCGCTTGGTTTAAATAAGGCCAGCTTAGTTCAATCCTACAAAGTTATTGAATTTGAGGGCAAATCCCTTTTAGAAGTGATTTTCAATAAGGAGCCACTCATAAAATTATTTCGAGACCAGAAAATCCCTATTTATGGAGTGAACAGACCTGAATTAACCATTTTGGCAAAAATTGATGATGGCTTGAATCCAATCTTTTATCTTTCTGAAGATAGGGCGCTAGGCAATGAATCAGAAATATCAGCATTTATTAAATCTTTAAATGATTTGTCCAGAGAGCGGGGGCTGCATATAGATTTGCCCTTGAGCGACATTGCATTTTCGCAAAGCATCAATAGCTCAAATGTATTAAATAATTTACAGGAGAGTTTGAAAAGTAATTACAGCTATGGTTTTGTAAGAGAAATTGAAGTTTTTCGAGATTCTATTGCAACATGGACCCTAAGAATGGCAGCTAATAATTATCGTTTTAATGACCTCAATGAATTATTTCAGTTTGCACTCGTCAACATAGATAAAGACATTGATAATTTATTAGAGATTGATGCTAACGAGGATTCTCAAGGCTCAATTACCATCAAAGCTTTAGAGTTAAAAAGTTTTGAGGAATACGAAAACTTTCAAGCTGCTCTGGAAGAAATTTTTTCTATTTCAAATATTGAACTGCTAAGAGCCAATAAGGAAAGATTTCTATTCAGTGGAAATATTGAATCTTCAATTATGCAGATTAAAAAAGAGTTATATGCACATTCTTATCTTCAAATCATAAGTTTTGATGAGGAACGTCGGAACATTGATCTAAAGCTTATTAATTAAATGATGAAAGGGTATTTAATATTTATTCCAAATATGCTTTCTCTTATTAGAATTGGTATGGTCTATCCTATTCTCTTGTGGATAGCCAACGAGGAGTTCCTTAATGCTTTGGCACTGTTCATAGTGGCCTCATTATCGGATGCGCTAGATGGATTCCTTGCAAGGAGATATAACTGGCATACATCTCTTGGGAAGCTTTTGGATCCCATAGCTGATAAAGCTTTGCTTATTGGCACCATTATCATTTTATGGATTTCAGGAAATATTCCCCTTGTGGTGGTTATCTTATTTTTATTACGAGATGCCTTGATTCTGATAGGCGCAGCATTCCAGATGACGGTGTATGAAGCATCTACCCCTAGCCCAAATTTTTTAGGGAAAGTGACTACCATTTCCCAAATTATTTATTTGGTCCTTATTTTTAGTCAGATCATCATCCCAGAAGTAATGTTGCCAGAACTAATCCATTATTTAATTTCTGCTATTACCATACTAAGTCTAATCGTATATGCAAAAGAGTGGATAAACTCGACAATCAGTCTTCATAATGCAAAAACCTAAACAATTAATATTTGACTTTGATTTAAATCAAAAGGCTGGGTTAAACCATTTTTATTTTCAAGCTGAGCGCCTTGCTTCTTTGTTTGACTTAGAAAATTTTTCCCAGCTTCCTAAAGAATTGCTTCTAATGGGATTACCCGGTACAGGTAAGTCGTATTTGACTCAAGCTATCTTGAATGATGCAACATCAAAAGAAATTAAAGCAAGTTATTTGCCTCTGCAAGCAATTTTAAAGACAGCAGTTACCTCATTAGAGGGCTATGAACAATTTGAATTAGTTATCATTGATGGCTTGGAGCA
>VMDH01000001.1 GCA_008080945.1 Gammaproteobacteria bacterium
AGAATCCACGAAGAACCCCAAGAAGACAAATTAAATACCGCCCAAGAGGTTCTGCAGAGCAAAGAATTTAAAAGGTTGCCGGCAGCTAAATTAATTAATTCCCTTGCACAAAAATATTTCAACAATCCTCTTTCAAGTATATTAATTCTTCAAACTTTACCAAGGGCGATATATTCAATAGAGAATAAAGGTCATTTTGGGCTTGGACTGGAGCATTATGCTCACTTCACTTCCCCAATTAGACGATACCCAGACCTTATACTGCATAGGCTCATACTAGCAGTCATTAGAAAGCAAAAATCACCTTACTCTGAAGAAGAACTTAAAGATATTGCAGATATTTCATCTAAAAATGAAAAAAACGCAGAGCAAGCAATGAGAAGCTTTCTTCAAAAGCTTGTGTGCAAATATTTAGAAAAGAAGATTGGAAGTGTATTCAAGGGGGTCATCTCTGGGCTTTCAGATTTTGGGGTGTTTGTAATCCTTGATGATTATTATTCTTCCGGGCTCATTCATATTAGTAACATTGGTCATGGGCGATATATCTTTGATGCTAAAAAAATAACTATGCGAAATAAAAAAAGCGGGCATACTTTAAAAGTGGGCATGTTGGTAGAAGTTAAAATACTTAATGTAGTTCCAATGGAAGGAAAAATTGATCTTAAACTCATAAGAAGCCATGGAAAAAAATAACACTCTAAGGCAGGGCTTTCATGTGGTAGAGGCACTTCTAGAAAAGAATCCTAGCAATATAAAAAAAATTTTTATTCCTGCAAACAGGGAAGACAAGCGTATCGATATTTTGACAGCAAAAGCAATGCAGCTTGGGATATCAGTTGAGAAAAAGAAAAAACTTAAGAAAGAGCCGGAGGCACTCCTTATCAAAGAAAGCTTACTAACCCAACAAGATCTTAAAGTGGTCCTAGATCAAACTGACAAAGGCACTACTTTGCTTTTAATTGATAACCTTTCGGATCCCAGAAATCTGGGAGCATGCATCAGATCAGCTGCAGTAGCAAACATAACTGGAGTAGTAATAAATAAATTCCATTGTGCTCCAATAACTGAAACAGTAAGAAAGGTTTCTGCGGGTGGCACTGAATGCATACCCATTTATCAGGTATCAAATTTCATAAATGTTATTAAAATGCTAAAAGAAAAAGGCTTAGAGGTTATTGGAACCTCGGAAAAGTCATCGACTTCATATCTTGAATTAGATATGAATAAACCTATTGCAGTAGTTGTAGGCTCTGAAGAGAAAGGTATACGGGAGCAAACCCTAAAATCATGCGATCACATAGTTAATCTTTCTAGTAACAAGTTATTTAGCAGCCTTAATGTCTCTGTTGCTTCTTCTATAATGATATTTGAAATCAACAGACAAAAAATATAGGTATAATCCACCGACATGTTAAAACAAAGAACTATAAAAAATCCCATTAAGGCAGTTGGTGTTGGGTTGCACAGTGGTCAAAAAGTTGTTTTACAGTTAAAACCTGCTCCGCCAAATTCTGGGATAAACTTTGTTCGATCAGATTTAAGACCTGTTGTTATTATTCCGGCTATCTTTGAATACGTCGGAGACACCACTCTTTCCACTACTCTCTTTAAAAAAGGTACCAGAGTTGCGACCATTGAGCACCTTCTTTCAGCTGTGGCTGGGCTAGGATTAGATAATCTAATTATTGAAGTAGACGGTCCAGAAATACCCCTGATGGATGGCAGCGCAGGACCATTTGTATTTCTCATTCAATCTGCAGGGATCGAAGAACAAGATGCGATTAAAAAATTTATTAAAGTAAAAAAAGAAGTCAAAGTTGAGTCGGCTGGCGCATATGCTTCTATTAAGCCCTTTGATGGGTTTAAGGTCTCCTTCACTATAGAATTTGATGATCCAGTAATTAGTAAGTATGCATCTAGTTCAACCATTGATTTCTCATCCACTTCTTTTGTAAAGGAAGTCTGCAGAGCAAGGACCTTCGGATTAATGAAAGATCTAGATTATTTACAGTCTCAAGACTTAGCGCTTGGAGCATCTGTGAAGAATGCTATTGCCGTTGGAGAGGATGGAATCATCAACGAAGATGGATTACGTTTTGATGATGAATTTGTGAAACATAAAATGCTTGATGCCATTGGCGACCTTTATCTGCTCGGACATAATTTAATTGGAGAATTTTCTGGATTCAAATCAGGGCATTCTCTCAATAATGAGCTTTTAAGAAAAATACTAAATTCTGAAGATGCCTGGGAACTTGTTGATTTTGAAGATTCATCAAATGCACCTATTTCCTACTCAAGACCACCTTTTGAAGTGGCATAGCTATCAAAATAGATGTCTCTGATAAGAAAAATATTTCCTTCTAGTAACGATAGATATCTTAGAAGGATTGGCAAAATTACTAGGCTTACCAATGATCTCGAATCGCATTATGAGTCTGTCTCGGATGCTGATTTAAGAAATGTTCATCAAGTGCTCAGGGAAAGTGGTAAGAGCGAAGCTGAATTAAAGGCAGACGCATTTGCTGCGGTTCGCGAAGCCTCTAAAAGAACTCTTGGGCTGAGGCACTTTGATTCCCAGTTACTTGGTGGCCTATCTTTAGCAGAAGGAAACATTGCTGAAATGAAGACAGGCGAAGGCAAGACTCTGGTCGCAACTTTGCCAGCGTTTTATAACTTTGTGTTAAAGAATAAAGTGGTCATTGTTACTGTGAATGACTATTTAGCCAACAGAGATGCAGACTGGATGAGGCCAGTCTATGAAAAATTAGGGATGACTTGTGGAGTTGTTTATTCCAATCAACCTTGGAATGAAAAAAAAGAGGCTTATCAATGCGATGTAATCTATGCCACTAATAATGAATTAGGCTTTGATTATCTTAGAGACAATATGGCTTTAAGATCTGAGGATAAGCTGCAGTGCTCACTTGATTTTGCCATAGTTGATGAAGTGGATTCTATTCTTATAGATGAAGCTAGAACTCCCTTAATCATTTCAGGACCTTCAAGTGATAATCCTGAATATTACAAAGATCTCAAACAAATAATCCCTTCTTTAAAGCAGCAACAAAGAGAAGAGACTGAAGAGGAACCTCTAAACAATGAAGAGAAAGGAGATTATTTAATAGATGAAAAAATGCGTACTGTCGAGTTAACTGATGCAGGGTATGAAAAAACAGAAGCTTTTCTCATTCAAAAAGGAATCCTCCAAGAAAATGAGAGCCTGTACACTTCAGCAAACCTAAAAATGATGCGTTATGTTCATGCGACTTTAAAAGCAAATTATTTATTTAAAAAAGATGTTCACTATATCGTGAGGGGTGGAGAAGTGCTGCTTGTTGATGAGCATACTGGCAGAACAATGCCAGGAAGGCGTATTAGCGAAGGCGTGCATCAAGCACTTGAGGCTAAAGAAAATGTTAACGTACAACGAGAATCTCAAACTCTTGCCTCTACAACATTCCAAAACTTCTTTAGGCTATTTACAACATTATCAGGTATGACAGGAACTGCTGATACGGAAGCTAGAGAATTTCAAGAAATATATGACCTGAGTGTAGTCATCATTCCGACCCACAAGCCAATGGTTAGATACGATATGGATGATGTTGTTTTTCTTACCAAGGAAGCCAAATACAAAGCGCTTATTGAAGAAGTTGAGGCACTAAGAAAACAAAATGCCCCCATACTTATTGGAACTGCCTCAGTTGAATCATCTGAAATAGTTTCATCTCTGCTTACTAAAAAATCTATCGGTCATCAAGTTTTGAATGCCAAACAACATGAAAGAGAGGCAGAAATTATTGCGAATGCCGGTAAACCAGGTGTAGTAACTATTGCTACCAATATGGCAGGAAGAGGTACAGACATTGTGCTAGGAGGCAAACAAGAAGATCAAAATGACGATGAATGGAAGAAAAATAATACCTTGGTATTAGAAGCTGGAGGATTGCATATTCTGGGAACAGAAAGACATGAATCAAGAAGAATTGATAATCAATTAAGGGGTCGAGCTGGGCGTCAAGGAGACCCAGGCTACTCAAAATTCTTCCTCTCATTGGAAGATGATTTATTGAGATTATTTATTTCAGATAGCAGAAGAGCTCTGTTTGAAAGATTTGGAATGGGTGATGACCACATAGAACACAAAATGCTTTCTAGGGGCATAGAAAACGCTCAAAGAAGAATAGAAAGTAGGAATTTTGATCTTAGAAAAAACCTGCTTGAGTATGATGATGTGGCCAATGATCAAAGGCAAGCCGTGTACTCTTTAAGAGATCAGCTTCTCTTTGAAGAAAATATTTCAGAGAATATCCAAAGTCTTATCGAGGAGGTATTTACAAACATCACACTCAGTTACTTTCCAAAAGACTCTATTGAATCTCAATGGAGGCCAAAAGAGTTAGACGATCATCTCGCTGATTCATTTGGTATGAGCTTAGATATTTCTAAGAAAATAGAAGATGAGAAATCATGGTATGTAGATGATGTGATCTCATTTGTTGTCAAAGAAGCTGACATTTTCTATCGTGATAAATACTCCATACTAGGTGAGAACATCCATAGCCTTGAAAGACAAGTCATGCTTCAAGTTTTGGATGCTTACTGGAAAGAGCATTTAGCAGAAATGGATCATTTAAGACAGAGTATTGGGTTGAGAGCTTATGCCCAAAAAAATCCTAAGAATGAATACAAGAGAGAAGCATATGAAATGTTTGAATTTATGCTATCTCGCATAGATGAGGAAACTATCAAACTGCTGTTTAACTTGCAACTAACCTCAGAAGCAGAAGTAAAAGAATTAAAAAGACGAGCTATGGAAGAGCATAAAAAGTCTCAGTCACGATCATCTGAAATTCATCAAGATGCTCAACTCGATCCTATGGAGTCTGCTAAATCAGAAAATATTGAACCCAACAAAGAAGAACCTATCAGACGAGACCATCCAAAAATTGGTAGAAATGATCCTTGCCATTGTGGATCCGGTAAAAAGTTTAAGCATTGTCACGGAAAGGCCTAAGGCTTGATACATGCAATTACTCCAAACTTTGATGATGAGCATCAATTTTTACAATTCATTTCTTTAGTCAATAAGCACCCTATTTCGCATTTCATCATAAGGAATAAAAATCTTACCTTTGATGAGCTTCTTCGTTTCAGAGATCTAGCCATAAAACATCTCCCTTCGAAGGTAAAAGCAATTATTAATCCAAGAAAAATCTCTCATCAACCTATACCCAGCAATACTTTGGTGCACTTGAATTCAAGCAATTTATTGAAT
Source organism: Gammaproteobacteria bacterium (assembly GCA_008080945.1). Taxonomy (GTDB): domain Bacteria; phylum Pseudomonadota; class Gammaproteobacteria; order Magnimaribacterales; family D2472; genus VMDH01. The sequence goes on from VMDH01000001.1 coordinate 5,282, forward strand.
GCCTCAGATAATAAAAAGTGGATAAGCGCAAGCTGTCATAATGAAGAAGAAATTTTAGTAGCAAATGAGTTGAGTCTAGAATTTATATTTTTAAGCCCTGTTCTTCAGACTGCTAAGTATCCTTCTTATCTGGGCTGGGAAAATTTTGCAACGTTAGCAAAAGAATCAAAACATCCAGTGGTTGCTTTAGGAGGACTTACTATCAACTGCCTTGAAAAGGCCTTAGCTTATGGTGCTAGTGGCATTGCTGGGATATCAATGTTTTCCAGTTAATCTAAATCATCAAGCTCTAATGGTCTAGAAATGACATGTTCCTCGTTTGTCCACTCTCCTAAATCAAGTAGCTTGCATTTCTCTGAGCAGAAAGGTCTAAATTGATTTTTAGAAGATAAATCAACGAAACCATCACATTGTGGGCATTTATTCATTACAAAGAGATAAGTAAAAATTATGGGTTTGGCTTACAGACTGCATGAGTTTATCGAGCCCCGCATTATTTACAATAATATCGTCCGCAAGCTTTAACTTTTCATTTCTTGGAAGTTGATTGCCGATGATCGCTCTTATATTTGCTTCATCAACACCATCTCTTGCAGATGCTCTTTTTATCTGTAACTCCTCTGAGGTATCAATAAATAGAACTCTGTCATACATGTTTTGTGAATCCGTTTCAAATAGCAATGGAACTATCACAATCTTGTAAGAAGATTGAGCATTCTTGATAAAATCAGTCATCGCATTTGCAACTTCAGGGTGAATGATGCTTTCTACAAATTGCTTTTCTTCTGGATTCTCAAAAATAACTTTTCTAAGTTTTTTCCTATCTATTTGCTGGGAGTGATCAAGAATATCGTTACCAAATCTCTCTCTTATTAGTTCGCTGCCATGGGTTCCTTCTGCAATTGCTGCTCTAGCTAAGTCATCTGCATCTACAACATCTATTCCTAGTTCAATAAAAAAATTTCCTGCGGCACTTTTGCCACTACCTATTCCACCAGTAAGACCAACCAGCATCAATCAACCTTAACACCTGAAGGCACATTATGATTCCAGGACGATTTCTCAATCCTTTCTGAAATTTTCCACGAGCCATCAACCTTTGTATAGCGGTCGTGATACCACATTCCCATAAAAAAGGTATTACCATCTGGTGTTTGCATGGGGTTAAAACACATGATGGACCCTGATGCATTCAATTCATCTGAAAAAGTAATATCATAATTTGCATTGAAGTGCTGATAATTAGGAAAGTGTTCTAGGGCAACTCTTAAATATTCTACGATTTCATCCAAAGTGCCTGCAATCCCTCCAACAGCTGTGTAGTCAATAAAGGCATCGGTTGTGAAAATATCATAAAACTTATCGAAGTTTTTCTGATCTACTGCTGATGCATAGGTGGTTAGGAGCTGTTGAATTTCTAATCTATTGATTGCTTCTGTGATATCCATTGTTAGATTCTGCAAAAAAAAAGCCCTCTAAGCAATGCTTAAAGGGCTTTAAACAAAAAGCCTGACGATTTCCTACTCTCACACAGGGAAGCCCTGCACTACCATTGGCGTTAGTTCGTTTCACTTCTGAGTTCGAGATGGGATCAGGTGGTACCAAACTGCTATTGTCATCAGGCAAACTGGTATGCAATTTCGATTCACTGCAAAACTTGTAAGTAACCCTGCATAGGGTTACATGATCAAGCCTCACGAGTTATTAGTACAAGTTAGCTCAATGCCTCACAGCACTTACACATCTTGCCTATCAACGTCATAGTCTATGACGACTCTTTAGGAGTCCGAAGACTCTGGGAGATCTTATCTTGGGACAGGTTTCACGCTTAGATGCTTTCAGCGTTTATCCTTTCCAAACATAGCTACCCGGCAATGCCACTGGCGTGACAACCGGAACACCAGAGGTTTGTCCAATCCGGTCCTCTCGTACTAGGATCAGCCTCCCTCAAATCTCCAACGCCCACAGTAGATAGGGACCGAACTGTCTCACGACGTTCTAAACCCAGCTCGCGTACCACTT
>VMDH01000056.1 GCA_008080945.1 Gammaproteobacteria bacterium
CTTGAAAGCACCAATGTTCAAGAAGTTGACTCAGGCAGGCAAATAAAAGTTCAATTTATCTCTCACAATAATGAAGAGATGCCATGGATTTTTAAGCCATCTGAGGAAGTACTTAGCGTAAAAACAGGCAAATATTACACTACAACTTTTTATGTAAAGAACACAACCAATCAAGAAATGACTGCGCAAGCCATACCTAGCGTTGCGCCATCAAATGCGGCTGCGCATCTAAGTAAATTAGAATGTTTCTGCTTTAATCAACAAACTTTAAAGCCAGGAGAAGAAGCAGAGTTACCCGTTAGATTCTTGGTTGACACAGAATTACCAGACAATATCAAAAGTGTTGCTATGTCATACACAATTTTTGATATTACAGATTACGACAAACAAGAGTTAGCTATGCAGACGGATCATGATTCTATGCATTCACACCCTGAGGAGAGCCATTAAATGGAATATCAAAAATACTATGTCCCAGAGCAAAGCAAGTTCCCGATTTTTGCAGCTTCGTCTATGTTCTTATTGGTTATGGGAGCAGCTTCGACCATAAATTCACTTGGAACGGATAGTAATTTAGGCAAGTACACCTTATGGTTGGGCCTTGCAGCCATGTCAGCAACATTATTCTTTTGGTTTAAGAAAGTTACTCAAGAACATCTTGCCGGCCTTGATAGCGCTCAACTTAAAAAGTCATTTGTTTTTGGAATGGCTTGGTTTATTTTTTCAGAAGTAATGTTTTTTGCTGCCTTTTTTGGAGCCCTCTTTTATGTCAGAAACTTTGCTGTTCCGTGGTTAGGGGGCGAGGGCGAGAAAGGTGTTGCTAATATGCTGTGGGAGGGATTTGAATCTAGTTGGCCCCTTATGAGCACTCCTGATGAAGGCTCTGCATATACATTGCCTGAAAAAAATATGAGCTTTCCAGGCTTTAACAATCTATTAACCTGGTTACCATTGTGGAACACTATTGTCTTGCTTAGCTCAAGTGTAACGGTTCATTTTGCCCATCTGGCTCTTAAAGCTGGTAACAAATCTAAGTTCAATGTTTGGTTGGGAGTTACCGTCGGTCTAGCATTATTTTTTGTTGGTTTGCAGGCCCTTGAATACTATGAAGCTTATGCTCACTATGGATTAACTTTAAATTCAGGCATATACGGATCAACATTCTTTATGCTCACAGGTTTCCATGGTTTCCATGTGATGCTTGGGGGTTTCATGCTTGCTGTTATGCTTATTCGTTCTATTTTCTACAATCATTTTGAGCCAGAAGATCATTTTGGTTTTGAAGCAGCATCCTGGTACTGGCATTTTGTAGATGTAGTTTGGGTAATGTTGTTCTTGTTTGTTTATATACTCTAAGTAGCCCAGGGCACTTGATTGCCCAGCTGCCCAGTATAAAGACCGTAAGCAACTAAAATCAGAAGGACAATAGCAGCACTGACCCTAACACCAAGGCTATATACAGTGAATTTTGTTTTGCCCTTGTCTTTAAAAAGAAAGAAAAGGCCGCTGGTTAAGCTTAACAAAATGATAACAATGCAAGTAAATATTGCTGCTTTTAATAACATTGGTTTATTTTATCATCGTTAAAGAAAATAGATGCTGCTTAAGAAACTTAATAGTAACCCAAAACTAGCTTTATTTAGTGGGTTCTTTTTTATAGTCTTTTTAATCTTAGCATTCTGGCAAGCCACCAAAGGCATTGAAAAAGAAAGGCTTGAAACTAAGTTTGAGGAGTCTCTCAAGCTGGAGCCAAAACCACTAACCAATGTCTCTAAACAATGGGATTCCGTTACCCTTGAAGGCAGCTTTGATTTTAGCAAAGAAATATTGATAGATAATAAGATCTACTCTGGCAAAAAAGGCTATACAGTACTTACACCCTTTACGCCTGAAGACAAAAAATTTTCTACTTTTTTAGTAGACAGAGGCTGGGCCCAGCATCCATATATCTCATCCGGTGCAAGCAACAAGATAAAAGAAGCCATTAGAGGAGTGATGTATATTCCTGAAAAGAACTTTGTGGTTGGCAAGAATCTTGCAAGCGAGAATTGGCCAAGAGTTGTTCAACAAAAAGATATCTTATTTTTAGAGTCTATTTTTGGAAGCAAGCTTGAGGCACATCTTATTAAACTTGAGCCTGCAAATCCAAATACACTTGCCTATGTCTCTCTTATACCAAGCAAAATCTCTTCTTCTAAACACTTTGGCTATGCTTTTCAATGGTTGTTAATGGCCGTTGTGCTAGCATTCGTATTCATTAAATTTATAAATAATAAGGATCATGAACAATAAAACTATCTTATTAATTCTTCTTATATCTCCAGCAATAGTCCTTGGTCTCTCAACGCTGGCATTTACATTTGGATATGGCCCAGTTGCAACTAAAAATTACGGAACCTTTTTTGAAAAAAGCTTTTCCGTGCATTCCATGGAAAACTTAGAAGACAACCCTGGAGCCAATTTCAGTGGACGCACCTGGGTTTTAGGAATTTATGGGGATGATTTTAAAGATTTAGAACAAGCCATGTATGTTATGAAACAGGTAAACATAGCTCTAAATAGAGACATTTATAAGCTTGATAGATATATTTTCTTCAATTCATTTTCTAATCTTGACTACGTGAAAGAACAATTTCCTAGAGTTATTTTGCAGAAGGAAGCTGACTCAAGTCTAAGGGCGGACCTGGAAACTTTTTCTGAAGATAGTTTTTTTGAAACAGACAAGATTTTTTTGTTAGACCCCTATGGGAGGGCCGTAATGTACTATGATCTAAAAGGCATCGATCCCAAAAAGTTATTAAAAGATCTAAAGGTATTAATATGATGAACATTAAGAATTTTTCTTTTTTTGCGATATTCTTTGCATTTGTGGTCATAGCTTTGGGCGCTTGGACAAGGCTAGTTGATGCTGGTCTAGGTTGCCCTGATTGGCCAGGTTGTTATGGTTTTGTATTCTTCCCTACTTCTGGGGAAGAAATTGCAATTGCAGAATCCAGATTCCCAATGTTTCCATATGAAATTGATAAAGCAATTCCAGAGGTAGTACATAGATATTTTGCTGCAGCTTTGGGTTTGATAGCCATAGCATTAATGGTAATTGCCTATAGAACTGGGGCCGCCAAACACATTAAAAGCCTCACCACTTTTTTGTTTTTCTTCATATGCTTGCAAGGCCTATTTGGTTATTTAACTGTTAGTCTTAAGTTGCTGCCCATTGTCGTAACTGGACATCTATTTGGTGGATTTATTACATTGTCCCTATTCTTTTATGTTTTTTTACATTCTTCGGGCATTCTTTCTAAGTTACACATCCCTCAGCTTAGAGGGCTTACGCTAACAGCACTGGCTTTATTGATCATTCAGATATTTCTGGGTGCATGGACAAGTACAAATTATGCTTCTTTAGCGTGCGCAGACTTTCCTACTTGTCACGGCAGTTATTGGCCAAATATGGATTTTAAAGAGGGCTTTAATCTCTTTCATGAGGTCGGCCCCAATTATCTTTATGGCCAACTTGAAAACGATGCGCGAACAGCCATCCATTATATGCATAGACTTAATGCTATTTTTGTAGCCTTAGTTTATGCCCTCCTCATATATAAGCTATTTCAATTTGGTGCTGGCCAGCTTTCGGCGGCACTGGGCATTGTTCTAATAACCCAAATCTCGTTGGGAATAATGAACGTGGTATTTGTATTGCCCTTATATGTTGCCATTGCTCATAACCTGGTTGCAGCCATGCTCTTACTAACTTCTCTCAGCGCGCTCTATATAACAAGGGAGCATAATTGACTACAAAGTTAAAAGCCTACTATCAACTATGTAAGCCAAACGTTGTTTATACAATGTTGATAACCGCTTTGGTTGGATCTGTGCTGGCTGCAGATTCTATTTTGCTGTATGGATTGATCTTAACGTCTTTATTGGGGATTGGTCTCTGTGCTGCTTCTGCTGCGGCAATAAATCAAATCATTGATCAAAAAACAGATGCAAATATGCAAAGAACCTCAAACAGACCCCTCCCAACTCAAACAGTTTCTAATAATGAAGCGGTAATTTTTGCTGCTGTTCTTGGGATGACTGGCTTTATCATTTTGCATGCTTTTGTTAATCCGCTTACAGCATATCTAACCTTTGCATCTTTGATTGGGTATGCATTCATCTACACAGTATTCTTAAAAAGAGCCACTCCTCAAAATATTGTTATTGGCGGACTGGCAGGAGCTGCTCCCCCATTGTTAGGATGGACAGCAATTACTAATTCAGTTGATGCTTTTCCCTTGCTATTAGTATTGATTGTTTTTGTATGGACTCCCCCACATTTTTGGGCGTTGGCAATTCATCGCAAGGACGATTATGCGGGAGAGGGGATTCCAATGTTGCCGGTAACGCATGGTATTAAATTCACTAAGCTTCAAATCCTTTTATATTCTATTTTGCTTTTAATCATCAGTGTTTTGCCTTATGTAGTAATGTTGTCAGGCTTGATTTATTTATTGGTTGCCTTGGTTGCTGGTTTAGTTTTTGTAGGAATGAGCCTGAGATTTTATCTAGCAAGCAATGAGAGCCTAGCGATGCCAATTTTTACTTATTCGATTTATTATATTTTCATAATCTTTTTAGGCTTACTAGCCGATAAGTATTTTTATATTTAAATGAGCAGAATAAACATAAGCGTTTCATTAATACTGTTATTTATAGTTACGCTTCTTTTTTTATTCGTTAATAAAATCACAACCCCAAGAGTTCTTTCGGCCGAAGAGCTTCTAATGAACGGATTTTATTCTTTAAATGTCCCGAAAGAGTTCTCTGAATTCTCTATGCTTTCATCAAATGACAAGGTTATAGATAAGAGCTTTCTTCTTAATAAATGGACCTTGGTATATTTTGGATATACCCAATGTCCCTCAGAATGTCCGGTAACACTCTCTGCATCAAGGCAGCTTTACGCGCTTCTTAGAAACAGAGGATATGATCTTTTCAATCATCAGTTATTGTTAGTAACCATTGATCCAGAAAGAGACACTCCAGATTCTGTTAATAAATATGCACAAGCTTTCGATGATAATTTTCATGGCGCTCGTCCCACTAGACCAGCGTTGCTAAGTCTAGCATCTCAGCTAGATGTCATGGTAACTGAACCCAAATCAAATCATCAGGGGCACCATACAGATGCCCACTTAGAAAATCATATGAATAATTTGATTCTTATTAATCCTGACGGAAAATATGTTGGGTTCTTTAGGCCCTCTTTTGAGCCCGAAAGAATGTCAATTGTGTATCAGTCTGTAACCAGTCAGGCGTCTAGATAAAGTTCTTTTAATTTTTCTATCGTGTCGGAGGAAATATTAAGTCCTTCGGTAAGATATGCTTCAACGGAGCCGTAATTTTTTTCAATAGTCTCAAATGCTTTAAGAATGTAACGTTCTTGAACGCCCATCACTGGCCTTAACTTCTCAACATCTGCTTGAAACAAGCTCATGGCTTTTACTTTCCCAAGGTAAGAGTTTACATACTCAGCATTCGCTGCATTTGTCTTCATGTAATCTTCTAAAACGGTTTCTTTGGGCACTCCTAGGGTCAATAGAATAAGAGCTGCAGCAAATCCAGCTCTGTCTTTGCCCGCAGTACAGTGAAAGAGCTTTGGCTGATCATTTTCAGCCAAAGTCATTAAAAAATTTCGATATTCTTCTTGATATTTAATAACAAAATTTTCATTAGCATCAACCAGTAAAGTTCCTAGATCAATATCAGTCTCGTTCCTAAGCACCGATTCTACGTAGGGCCTCATTGCCGCATCAGCAGCAATTGGGATACGTTTATAACTGACATTATTTGGAATTTTATCTGGCTCCTCGCTTACCTCAAGATCTGATCTAAAGTCGATAACCTCTTTAATATTTAAAGCATTAAAGTAATCTAGATCATTAGTTGATAAATTCTCCAACTTATCAGACCTGAAAAGCTTCCCCCATTTTATAGTCTTGCCATCAGTAGTTTTATAGCCCCCGAGCTCTCTAGTATTATGGGTTCCCTCAAACATTATTTTTCTATGTTTCTCAGTCTGATATGAGGTATTTTCTGAATGGATAATCATTTCTTGATTCTCTCCTGAGCAGCCAATTAAAAGTATCAGTGAGGGAATAAAGAACTTAGACATCAACTAAAACTTTTCCAACTGCTTTTCTGTTTCCAAGATGCGCAATAGCATCGGCAGCATTGTTTAAATTAAATCTATCTGTAATACGCGGATTTATTTTCTTTGCTTTATACAAAGAAAAAAGCTCATTAAAGTTTGCGAGGTTCTCAGCAGGAAACATAGCGGTCCACGCTCCCCAAAATACACCCACAATTTGACAGTTTTTAAGCAAAGCAAGATTTAGGGGTGGTTTGGGTATTTCCCCAGCGGCAAAACCAATGACTAAATATCTGCCATCCCAAGCAGTTGCACGAATTGCAGGCTCTGCATAAGTTCCGCCTACAGGATCGTATACAACATTTGCTCCAAGGCCGTTAGTTAAATTCTTTATAGTATTTGAAAATTCTTTTTGTTGGTCTCTGTCTAATCCATCTGCTGGATAAATAATAGTTTCATCAGCCCCATGCTCTTTACATACCGAAGCTTTTTCTTCAGAAGACACAGCAGCAATGACCTTTGCTCCGTAGGCTTTACCAAGCTCTACCGCAGATAATCCAACCCCTCCGGAAGCCCCCATGACCAATAATGTTTCTCCGGCTTGGATATTTGCTCTTTGCTTAAGTGCAAATATAGAAGTTCCATAGGTCATACTAAGAGCAGCTGCAACATCAAAATCCATTTCTGAAGGTATGGGATGCAATCTTACTTCTTCAACTGCTATTTTTTCTGCAAAGCATCCCGCTCCGGCCATAACAAATACTTTATCTCCAATTTTAAAATTTTTTACATCTGAACCAATTGCTTCCACTATTCCAGCTGCTTCTGCTCCAGGAGTGAAGGGAAGCGGGGGTTGGTATTGGTACAGCCCTTGAATCATAAGGACGTCGGGAAAATTTACACTGGCAGATTTAATCCCTACCAAGACCTCATTTGTATTGAGCTCAGGAACAGGAATATCCTCAATGGATAGCTTTTCAGGGCCACCTAACTCATTACATCGCAGTGCTTTCATTACATTTCCTTAATTTTATCGTTGTAAAGCTTAACAAATTCTTGAATGTCAGTCTCATCGTTTTCATCTAAATCCTTGAAAATATTAAGAGAGTTCAAAGCATTTTTTTCAAAATTATTTTGATCTATGTATT
>VMDH01000026.1 GCA_008080945.1 Gammaproteobacteria bacterium
ATAAGTTGATCTTTATCGCCCGAAAAACTTCTAGCTACAAATCCAGCACCTAACTGAATAGCCATCTTAGCAAGATCAATCGGTTGAAATAAATTCTCATCGCCGTATTTATTTTTAGAATTTAAATCATTAGTTGCTGAGAATTGCCCCTTAGTAAGTCCATAAGTGCCATTATTTTCGACTATATAAACCATGTTAATTTGTCTTCTAACCGCATGCATAAATTGACCAATGCCAATGGAAGCCGTGTCTCCATCACCTGAAACACCCATATAAATAAGATCTTTATTAGCTAAATTTGCCCCAGTAGCCACCGATGGCATTCTTCCATGAACGGAATTAAAACCATGAGCTTGGTTTAAAAAGTAGGAGGGTGATTTTGAAGAGCAACCTATTCCTGATAATTTAGCTACCTTATGTGCAGAGATGTTTAGTTGAAAACATGCATCTACAATGGCTGCGCTGATGGAATCATGGCCGCACCCAGCACAAAGGGTTGATATTGTTCCTTCATAATCTCTTCGTGTAAGACCTATTTTATTTCTTTCAAGATCCGGGTGGTGGTTTTTAGGTTTTCCAATGTAGGTCATTTTCTAGCTACCTTTTTAAGTTTTTTATTACCTAAGTATTTCTTGATGGAATTACTTATGAAATTTGCAGTTATTGGAGATCCATCAAAACATAGAACAGACTTTAATTTTTTATGATTTGTTTTTCCTTCGGCAAGAATAAGAGTTTTTAGTTGGGCGTCTCTATTTTGTTCTACGACAAATATGGTTTTGTGAGCATCAATGAAATCCCATATCTCCTCACCAAATGGAAATGATCTAATTCTTAGTGCATCACAGGGTTTTTTATCTTTAGCAAGTAAATCTAGGGATTCTTGCATAGCAACTTCTGTGCTTCCAAAATATAGAATTCCAATTTCGCTAAAATTTCTATCCTGTTTAGCAATCGCTTTAGGTAGATACTTAGGTGAGAGATCAATTTTCTTTCCGATTCTCGCTAAATTTTCTGCATTGACAACACCGTCTTCTGTATAGGCAGCAAAGGCATCATGAGAACTTCCTCTAGTAAAATATGAGCCTTTTTCAGGATGAGCTCCGGGATAAGTCCGATAGGGAATGCCATCACCATCTACATCCTCATATCTGCCAAACTTTTCAATGGAATCGAGAGCTTGAGCATCTAACACTTTTCCTCTATCGAAAGTTTTTGAGTTATTCATTGTCAATTCAGGAACCATCCAATCATTCATTCCAATGTCCAGATCTGATAAAACGAATAAGGGTGTCTGCAATCTATCGGCTAAGTCAAATGCCATGGAAGCAAATTCGAAGCATTCTTTTGGATCTGCTGGGAAAATCATAGGATGTTTGGTATCTCCATGCGATGCATAGGCGCATGAAATTAAATCAGACTGCTGGGTTCTAGTTGGCATGCCTGTTGATGGACCACCTCTTTGGATATCAAAAATAACTACGGGTACTTCAGCAAAATAAGCCAATCCAATAAATTCATTCATCAATGAAATACCGGGACCACTGGTAGCGGTAAAGGCTCTAGCGCCATTCCAATTAGCACCAATAGCCATACCTAATGATGCTAATTCATCCTCGGCCTGAACAATAGCAAAGTTGTGTTTACCGGTTTCTGGATCTACTCTGAATTGATTGCAATATTTAGTAAATCCTTCAGCCAGGGAAGTCGATGGTGTGATGGGATACCATGCACAAACAGTTGCACCCCCAAACACACAACCAAGCCCAGCTGCTTCGTTACCATTAATAAGAATTTTATTCTTAGTTAGATTTGCTTTTTTAACTTTAATATTACAGATATCTTTAAAATGCTTTCTAGCATAGTTGTATCCAATATTTAGGGCTTTCACATTTGGATCTATAAGTTTTTCTTTCCCTCTAAACTGCTCCTTTATTAATTTGACGTAAATTGATTTTGGGATATCTAACATGAAGGATAGAGCGCCTACGTAAACTAGGTTTTTAAATAATTGCCTTTGTTTGGGATTAGTAAACTCAGCAATACAGAGAGAGGTGATAGGTAATTCAATAACATTTATATCATCTCGATTGAAGTTTCTTTTCCAAGAAGAATCATAAAGAACATAGCCTCCAGGATTAACCTCTGCTATATCTTTGTTGTAGCTTTGTGGATTCATGGTTACTGCTATATCGACACCAGCTTTTCTTCCTAGGTACCCCTTGTCGTTTACTCGGACTTCAAACCATGTTGGCAATCCTTGAATATTGGATGGAAAAATATTTTTTGGGCTTACCGGCACGCCGTGTCTAAACACACCTTTTGCGAACATTTGATTGGCGCTTGCAGATCCAGAGCCATTGACATTGGCAAACTTGATGACAAAGTCATTGACCGATCTTATTTTACTCATGAATATACTTTTGCTTCGTTATAAAGATATTTTTGCATGTCCCAAGCACCGGTAGGGCATCTCTCAGCACAAAGACCGCAGTGCAAGCACACGTCTTCGTCTTTAAATAGTTTTCTGTTTGTTGGCAATGTTTCCGATACATAGATATCTTGATCTAAGTTCAGAGCTGGTATTCTCAGACTTTTCCTAATTTCTTCTTCAGGACCATCAGGAATAAAGCTAATACAATCGGTCGGGCAGATATCCATGCAAGCATCGCATTCTATACAAAGGCTTTCTGTAAAAATTGTTTGAACATCGCAATTTAGACATCTCTGTGCTTCAAAAAACCCATCCAATGCATCAAAGCCTTTTTCGACTTCTACTTTTAAATCATTTAATGAAATCGAATGATCCTCTTTAGGGACCACGTAACGCAAATCCTGAGAGATATTATTGTCGTAAGACCATTCATGAATTCCCATCTTTTGACTAAAAACTTGGACACCAGGAGCAGGCCTGTCATGTAGATCTTGACCATGGCAAAACTTGTCTATGGAGATTGCAGCTTGATGGGCATGAGCAACGGCAGTAATAATATTTTCAGGACCCCACGCAGCATCGCCTCCAAAAAAAACTTTTGGTAAAGAGCATTGGAAAGTTACATCATTGACGACAGGCATATCCCAATCTCCAAATTCAATACCGATATCTTTTTCAATCCATTCAAATGCATTGTCTTGACCGATGGCAATTAGCACATCATCGCATTCAAAAAATACAGGCTTTTCACCGGTTGGAACGAGAGATCTTTTGCCATGCTTATCAAAGACAGCTTTAACTTTTTCAAATTCCATACCAATAAGCTTGCCATCTTTATGGACGAACTTTTTAGGTACGTGATTTTCGTAAATGGGAATATTCTCCTCCAAAGCATCTTCAATTTCCCATTCAGAGGCTTTCATTTGAGAGAAGGGGCTTCTTACTATTACTTTGACATCATCAGCACCCAGTCGAAGAGATGATCTGCAACAATCCATCGCAGTATTGCCTCCACCCAAGACAATAACTTTCTTACCAATAGTGTCTATATGCTCAAAAGCAATGCCTGTTAAAAAATCTATACCAATTTGGATATTACTTGCAGCTTCTTCTCTGCCCTCTATAAACAAGTCTCTACCTTTTGGAGCACCAGTACCAACAAAAACAGCATCGTAATCTTTAGTTAAAAAATCTTTCATGCTGGTGATGTGAGAGTTAAATTTTCTCTTAACGCCCATATCTAAGACATAATTTACTTCTTCATCTAGGACGCTTTCTGGTAATCTGAAAGAAGGAATGTTGGTTCTCATCAAGCCGCCAGCTTTGGGATCCTTTTCATAGATGGTGCACTCATAACCCATGAGCAATAAGTCTCTTGCTACAGCCAGAGATGCAGGTCCGCCACCAATTAGACCAATTTTATAACCGTTCTTCTTTTTTGGAGTTTTTGGAATTAATGAGGTTATATCATCTTTGTAGTCTGAAGCTACGCGTTTAAGACGACAAATTGCTACAGCTTTTTCATGGGTTCTGGTTCTTCTGCAAGCAGGTTCACAGGGTCTATCGCAAGTACGTCCTAAAATTCCTGGGAAGACATTAGAATCCCAGTTGATCATATACGCTCCGGTATAGTCTTGTTGAGAGATTTTTCTTATGTATTCAGGAACAGGGGTATGAGCAGGACAAGCGTATTGGCAATCTACGACTTTATGAAAATATTGGGGATTTGCTATGTCAGTCTTTTCCATGCAAATTTGTAGTATTTATAAACCCCCTCTAAAGACCAAGATATATGGTGTTTAAGCATTTATCAACTATAAAATTGAGAACATATATTCAGAAAATTAATAATTTTTAATTACTTTGTGTAATATGCTTAAAGAACTCATTTTTAAAGTTAAGAAATGGACATAGCCAATCTAAATCAAAACATTCTTATCTATGTTAATGGCGAATTGTTACCAAGATCAGAAGCGGTAATTTCTGTTTACGATAGCGGTTTCTTGATGGGTGATGGAGTATGGGAAGGTATAAGATTAATTCAAGATAAATGGATTTTTCTTGATGAGCATATTGATCGCTTATTTGAAGGAGCGAGAGCTATTGACCTAGAGCTTGGATTATCTGCTGAACAAATAACCAATGCTATCCTTGAAACTCAACATGCAAATAATATGTCAGATCAGGCGCATGCTAGAGTCATGTTTACTAGAGGGGTTAAAGTAAAGCCTTTTCAACAACCAGCACTATCTACTAGTGGCCCCACCTTTGTCATCATCATGGAGCACTCAGATCCGCATGCAAAAGCTCAAGGGATAACTATGGCAACCGTCCCTCAGATTAGAGGAATGCCTATGAGTCAAGATCCAAAATTGAATAGTCACTCTAAATTAAACTGTATTCTGGCATGTATACAAGCTAATAAAATGGGTGCAGATGAAGCTTTAATGTTAGATCCCCATGGATTTGTAAATACCACCAACTCATGTAATTTTTTTATTGTTAAAAATGGAGAGGTATGGACTAGTACTGGGGACTATTGCATGAACGGGATCACCAGAAAAAAAATTATTATGTTGTGTAAAGATAATAGTATTCCGGTATTTGAGAAAAATTTTTCTCTGGTAGATGTTTATAGTGCAGATGAGGTATTTATCACAGGTACACTAGGTTCACTTGTTCCAGTCCTTGAACTAGATAAAAGAACTTTTGATGCTAAAAACAATAAAATAACCCAAACATTGCAATCTCTTTACAACGATCTAATTCATTCTCAATAGCACTATGAATATAGCTATGTGGTCTGGTCCAAGAAACTTGTCCACTGCAATGATGAGAAGTTTTGCTAATAGATCGGACGTACAACATGTGATGGATGAACCCTTGTATGCAAGTTATCTAAATAGAACCAAGAAAAATCATGCAATGTATGATGAGGTGATTGCCTCTCAAGAAATTGACTATTCGCTTGTTACGCAAGCTTGTGCAAATAATACTCAGGGCATTTGTTTTCAAAAACACATGGTTCAGCATATTGATTTTGATCAGGAGAATGATTGGATCTTAGATTTAAATAACTTTTTCTTAATTAGAAAGCCTGAATTGGTCGTACCCAGCTTTTTATTAAAATTTCCAGAGGGAGATTTCGAAGACCTTGGTTTTAAACAACAAATACATATTTTTAATTATATAAAACACCAAACCAAGAAGACTCCAGTTGTGATTGATGCAACCGATATAAGAAATGATCCCACAAATTTTTTGTCTAAGCTTTGCGAGAAGCTTACCATTGAATGGGATGATTCTATGTTAACTTGGAAGTCTGGTCTTAAGGAATACGATGGAGTATGGGCAAAGCATTGGTACCATTCGGTAGAAAAGTCGGATTCGTTTAAGCCAGAGGAAACCTGTAAAGCAACTTTATCGAATAGAGCAAAACAGTTAGTTGAACAGGCGAATATTTATTACCAGCAAATATCAAAGTATAAAATTTGATATATTAGTCATTGATTTAAGGGGAGGGGATTATTATGCATGATGAAAATAATACTGTTACAGGTGGATGCCTTTGTGGACAGCTCAAGTATCAGTTTGAAAAAAATGCTGTCATTACCACCAGTCATTGCTACTGCACTGATTGTCAAAAATCTACTGGCTCTGAAAAAGCCACTATTGTATTAATTAATGATGCGAGCTTAAAGATAGATGGAGATGTGAAATATTACACCGTTACAGGTACAGACGGAGCTGATATCAGCAGAGGATTTTGTGAAGACTGTGGATCTCCGGTAGTAAGCTATGCTTCAACTATGGATGGAATTAAATTTATAAAATCGGGCTCTTTGGATGAGTCATCTTGGGTCGAGGTAACTTCTAATTATTGGACTTCTAGTGCTAATAAATGGTCAAAAGTTGATGAGACCATTACATGTTTTAAACAAAATCCCGAGTTCTAAAAAAAAGAGGGCCATGTTTGGCCCTCTCAATAAATAAAGTTTTTATCTCTTAGCAGGATAAGCCTTAACAGGTGCAATTAAGCTAACATTTCTTAGTTCTCTAATTTCACTAACATTAGCTGCAAATTCTTGAAAGGCTTCTGTCTGAGAATTAGCATCAAAAGTACTATAGAGTTGATCTATTGAATCTCCACCAATATAGACAAAATGAGACATCCAACCTGAACCTGCTCTATGAGTTATAAGACCTGCAGAATTGCTGGCATCAAGAGTGTTCATTAACTTTGTCCATTCTTTCGCATAATGGGCAGCATGTCCTAGTTTTACATTAAAGTCATACTTCATGAAAAACTTGTCTTTTGTCCAATCACCTACTTCAAGTGACTGTTCACCCAATCTGCTCACATAATCAGAAGTAGAAGAACTTGCTGACAGACCTTTAATCAATTTTGCTGTCTCTGGGCAGGCTCCAACTATGGAGCGTCCTTTTTCAAGCATTTCATTATTCTTGTAGCCTACATAAATAAAATGGGTATGAACTGAGCCCAAAACTCCCATTACCACAACTTCTGCACCAGATTCTTTTTGCCATTTCTTGGCACAGTCAGATGCATAGTGCTCATCAAGAGCCGCAATGAAGCCAGCAGGATCTGTCACATTAAAATAGTGAAATTCTCCTGTTTCTTCACCAGGTTTAACATTTGCATGACCATCAGCAACAATTACCATAGAAAATATTGCAGCAAA
>VMDH01000028.1 GCA_008080945.1 Gammaproteobacteria bacterium
AAGAGGTCATAAGCCACTCATCAATTCTGTCGGTTAGTAACAGAACTTCGGTTCCAGACTCAATTAGTTTTTCAATATGGGGAGATTGAGAAACTGCTTCTAATGACTCACCAACTGCATAAAATATTTTTTCTTGATCAGAAGGCATGCGTTCCATGTATTCGTCTAATGAAGAGAGTTTTGTATGATCTGATGAGGTATGGAATAGAAAAAGCTCTGCTATTTTATCCTTATCTTCAAAAGATTCAGCAGGCCCTTCTTTCAATACAAGACCAAATTCTTTCCAAAACTCTAAATAGTTTTCCCGATCCTCCTGCTGCATTTTTCTTAGAGTATCTATGACTCTTTTGGTCAGGGATTTTTTGATAGTTTCTACCAATGGATGATCTTGCAATATTTCTCTAGAAACATTCAGGGGTAAATCGCTTGAATCTATAACACCTTTTACAAAACGAAGGTAAAGCGGAAGAAAATGAGCTGCGTCATCCATAATAAAAACGCGCTGAATAAATAGTTTTAAACCTTTGGGAGTTTCCCTATTCCAAAGATCAAAAGGTGATTTTTTTGGAATAAAGAGCAAGCTTGAATATTCATTTGCACCCTCTACCTTATTGTGAATCCAGGTTAAGGGTTCGTTATGATCATAGGAAAGGTATTTATAGAACTCTTTATATTGTTCATCCTTTACGCTTCTTTTTGATTTTAACCAAATTGCTTCAGAATCATTAACAAGCTCTTGTTTGCCATCATCATCCTCTAAAAATAATGGGAAGTTTATGTATTGCGAGTATTTTTTTAGCAAATGCATGACTCTGTGTTGATCTGCAAATTCTTTAGCATCCTCATTTAAATCAATAATAATTTCTGTACCGGTTAAATCCTTCTCAACAGTTTTGAGGGTATAGGACTCACTTCCATCGCTTTGCCACTGGACTGCTTCCTCTTTGCCATTAGCAGCTTTAGTTATGATGGTAACGTTATTTGCAACCATAAAGGTTGAATAAAATCCCACACCAAATTGCCCAATTAGCTGAGCATCTTTTTTTTGATCCCCAGTAATTTTCTCTAAAAAATTTGCCGTACCTGATCTTGCTATCGTGCCAATATTATCTACGACATCGTTTTCTGACATTCCAATACCGTTATCAGTAATTATGATGCGGCCGGCTTTTGAATCTACCTTAACAACTATCTTGAGATCTTCTTTGGCAATTTTAAGATCCTTATTCTGAAGAGCTGCAAACCTCAATTTATCTAAGGCATCTGAGGCATTTGATACTAGCTCTCTTAAGAAAATCTCTCTATTAGAATAGAGAGAATGAATCATTAATTTTAAAAGTTGCTTAGTTTCAGTCTTAAATATCTTTTTCTTCATAAACCCTGTTTTCCTTTCAGTAGCAAACTAGATATATAGCCAGTTTGATTTTCTTCAAGCTAATCATTATAAGAAATTGGTTGGCCATCAATATGGTGATAAACAGCAAAGATTTTTGCACATGGAGAAAATGTTTTATCTATCTTACCTGAATGCAAAACATCTCGAGGCTCAATCCAATTATCACCAGCCTTTTTGAGAGTTGTCTCTCCAGCCAAGGTCAAAAAAACTCTTCCCTCTATTAAATAAATTGCAGAATTAAAAAAATGTTTATGGGGAGGTATATCCTCGCAAACCGTTCGAGTAATAATTTCTGTTTTTAGGTCAAGATAATGAGGGGTATCCATTGAATGGGTGGTTGCAAATAAATTTGCTTGCATCAAGCAAAGTAATGCAATCATGACAAGATTTTTCTCTTTAGATCTTCTGCACCGCTCGCTGCAATATTTAACCTGATCCCAATCTCGAGTCCATTTTTTTCTCCAGCTGAACTCTAAGCCACACTTAAGACAATTTTTTTTGGGGAGTGCAATTTTTTTATGCATTTAAAGTAAATTGATAAATCCCAACCATTGAAGAAATACCCAAGTAAATAGTTACATATATGCTGATCATGTGACTTATAGCAAATGCTTTATTCATAGCTCTATTAGAAAAAAAGGACATCACAGGAATTAATAATAAACCTATAATTGAGTGAATAATTCCAATAAAGCCTAAGAAATAAAATACCTCTTCAAGCTCATTAAGAGAGAGAAGAAAAAGAAGTGAATTCAATAAAAACAAGTAACTAAAGAAAATAGTAAAAGATCTTTTTGAAAAAGCATTGATATCACTAATACTTTGGTGTTTTCTTAAGTGAAGAGCAAATAAAAAAATTTGATAAAAAATTATCCCTAATTGAATACTAAGTATCAGATTAACTAGAAAATATATCATGATAATGGCGGACCGGACGGGACTCGAACCCGCGACCTCCTGCGTGACAGGCAGGCATTCTAACCAGACTGAACTACCGGTCCGTAATTAACTTCGCAATCATATCCTTTTGAGAATTTTCTGCAAGGTTTTTAATGGCAAGGGAGAGTTAATTTGAATGAAAATGGTGGGTGATGACAGGCTCGAACTGCCGACCCTCTCGGTGTAAACGAGATGCTCTCCCAACTGAGCTAATCACCCACGCTTAAAAGCTTTGCAAGCTGACTTTCTAGTTCTTTATATTCCCAGAAAGCACGTAATGATACTATTTTATCATCAGAATTAACACGGTATATCACAATCATTTTGGTAGCAATAATGGCTCCGTTGATCTCGTTAGATATTTCAACAAAATTAGCGCACTCATCACCGCATGGAATAGATTCTTTAATATCGAAGGTTATGTTGGAGTTGGCAATAGTCATATCGTAAAAGGCTGCAATCGCCTCTTTGCCTATGTGCCCATTGCCTGCTTCATCCAATGGGCTTACCCCGACAGGATCTTGAACAATAGCATCCTCAGCAAAAAGGTCCAACCAAGCCTCTTTGTTCTTTCCAATTGCAAATTTTCTTGATAAATAACTTAATTCTTGAGCTTTGGATTTATACATATAAAAAAATTATAAAACTATTCCTTTGCTGCAACCACTCGGACAAGATAAATACCCCAAAGCGCAATGCCTGCAAAAATCATTTGAACAAGTGTTAAATATTCTGAAAAAATCCATGCGCCAAATAATGTTGCTGTGAGAGGTTGCATCAAGAGACCCATGGATCCCAGAGAAAGTTTAATTCTTGGCATACCAAAAGTTATCAAGCTTTGACCAAGAAATTGACTGATAGCTCCCAAGCAAACTAAGTAGAAAAATTGAGTTGTTGTTTCGGGCAGAAAATGAGGGCTTTCGTATAAAGCCAGTGGCAACGAAATAAGGCAACAAAAAAAAGTAGTGTAAAAAATAATTTTAAAGGGATGCTCTCCCCCTAAACGTGATAAACATATTAAATAAAGTGCATATAAAAGAGAGGCAATAAAAGAAACTACATCTCCGAGATTAGCATTCATCGAAAATCCTTCAAAAGATGTGACCAAGCCAGCAATCCCTAAATAGGTAATAAAAACAGGCACTAAGAAAAAAGGTCTCCATGATTCCTTTAAAAAAAGAATCCCATAAAGAGCAACCCAAATAGGGGCAGTATTTACAATGATCGTGGCATTTGAGATGGTGGTTAGATCCAAGCCCCAATGCCAGCCAATTAAATCAAGAGTAAATGCTAGCCCTGCAATAAAGCATATAAAGTAACTTTGGCGATGTTTTAATTTAAAGCTTGCTGTCTTAGTAGGGCTATACAAGCAAAGCAAAATTACAAATGGCAAAGCAAATAGCATTCTGTAGAAAACAGCCCATGATGGAGACATTTCAGATAATCTAAAAAAGATTGCTGCAAGCCCAATAAAAAAACCTCCCATCAAAAGGGCTATAAAGGGGTTTCTTAAAAACGTAAACATCTTAGAATACTGGTATGCCTGAAATTGCAAATAATGAGGAATTACTTTCTGTTGGTCAACTAAATAATATTGCAAAAGAACTCTTGGAGGGGCATTTAGCAAATGTTAGTGTTGTGGCAGAAATTTCGAATCTTTCTATTCCCTCATCAGGACATATGTATTTCACTCTTAAAGATGATACCGGATCAGTAAGATGTGCTTTCTTTAAAGGAAAACAATTTGGCCTAAACTTCAAACCAAAAGACGGTGATCAATGCATTGTTAATGCTCAAGTTAGCCTTTATGTTCCCAGGGGAGACTACCAATTAATTGTAAATTCTATTGAGCCATATGGAGCAGGCAATCTCATGGCGGCCTATGAGAAGCTTAAGACTAAACTCCATCAAGAGGGCTTGTTTAATGCAGAGCATAAAAAAGAAATACCTAATAGGCCAAGACACATTGGCATTATCACTTCTGCTTCAACGGCAGCCTATCAAGATATTGCTACCTGCCTGCAAAGAAGATCTCCTTTTGCTAAGGTAACGTTGATCCCAGCAACTGTCCAAGGAGATAAATCTCCGAGAGAGTTAATACAAGCCTTAGCATCTGTAGAGCAATTTAATCAAAAAGATAGTGAACCTATAGATGTAATTATCCTAGCTAGAGGAGGAGGCTCGATTGAAGACTTATGGAGTTTTAATAACGAAGATCTTGCTTATGCTATTTATAACTTTAACGTGCCTATTGTTTCTGGAGTTGGTCATGAAATAGACTTCACTATCGCAGACTTTGTTGCAGATTTAAGAGCCCCAACCCCAACAGCTGCTGCTGAATTAGTTTCGCAAGGTATGTTTGAAATAACCGAGCAGCTTGAAAGCATGAAGAATATTCTTGCAAGGGAGATACATGCCAAAATCGATGCTTATAAGAATGCAGTAAGGGAATTAAGTTTTAAAATTAAGAATCCCAAAGATCTAATCAAATCATGGGCTCAGATGATAGATCTTGCAGAAATAAAACTTTCAAATCATATTAAAAGTAAGCTAAAAGATGTTGGCAATATGGTTGTAAGATACGAGCAAGTGATTCTTTCTCAATCCCCCAATACAAAATTAATTACTCTAAAAAATAATATTAGCGGGAATGCCTCAATGTTAAACAAAGCAATAAAAGGCTATTTAAAGGAATCCTCTGCGCAAACATTAATCTTAAAAGAGAAAATCGAAGCCCTGAATCCTTTGGCAATACTTGATCGAGGATTTTCAGTATCTTTTGATGAGAATGGCAAGATTCTCAAAAATACAAATGGCCTTACAAAAGGTAACTTGATTAAAACAAGGTTGGCTAAAGGCGAAATAATTTCAAACGTTCATGAAACTAAATAAGTTCTTACTTCTTTCATTGTCTCCATTCTATCTAATGGGACTGCTTGCCAATGAAAGTGGAGCCTTGACAGCATTTAAACTAAAAGATGATCTGGAAAGCCATAAAGCGGAGTATGTTGTTAAGCAATCCAGATATATCGTCAAAGGCTTGCCTTTTATAACCTCAGATAGAGTTTTAGAGGATAAGGTATTAGGGAAAATTGAAGTCAAGTTCGTGAACTTTGGTGAATCAAGAATAACTATTCAAGATACTAGTAAAGTAGATCTCAGCCCAGAAGATTTAGCTCGCACTAAGAATGAAAGAGAAGTCATGAATGAGGCATTATCTAAAATAGATCCATCTATCACTCCTTCTTTTGATTTTATTGCTCCCATCAACAGCATCATTACTAGCGGTTATGGAAAGCAAAGGTATATTAATGAACAGAGGCGCAACCCTCATTTAGCATTAGATCTTGATGGTAAACTTGGAGATCCAGTAGTGGCGCCATTAAAAGCAAAGGTAATTCTGACAGGTGACTTTTTTTATACAGGAAATACGATTTTCTTAGAGCACGGCAATGGTTTATATACAACATATGCTCATCTGAGTGAGATATCAGTAGAGGTTGGTGAAACCGTGCAACAAGGCTCTATTATTGGCTTAATAGGCGCAACCGGAAGGGTTACAGGGCCTCATCTCCACTGGACGGTCTACTATGATGATAATGCAGTGAATCCGACTGCTTTAATCAAAGATGGTTATCTAAAAAAGCTATTCAATTTCTAAGAAGAAATTTTCTAAATCTTCTTTAGATATTGGTATTAGAAAAGATTTTATGAGCTCTCCACTTTCATCAATTATAAAAGTTGCTGGAAGGGTCTTTGGAGTTGGAATATCCCAATAAGTCTTGGGATGAGTGAGCAAAGAAGGATATTCAATTCCAAACTTATCAATCAATTCAGTAAGTTCTTCGCCCTCAACTCTATCAAAATTAAATGCGTAAACCTGCTTATCTTTATTTTCTTTGGCAAAGGCTGCAATTTCAGGAATTTCCTTAATGCATGGTGCGCACCAATCTGCCCAATAATTAATAACTACCCAGCTGCCAATGGTATCTTGGTAAAAGATCCCTTTTTCATTATGGATGGCTATATCAGGCTTGGAACATCCAAAGATTACTAAACAAAGTAATAATGTTTTAATATGCTTATTCATTTAGATCTGAAAAATGAGCAATTATATACTAATTCTTTTTTACTCCATGACAGGCTCGGTCAGAAATATTGCTCACGCAATTGCTGATGGTATTGAGGATAGCGGAATGGAAGCAAAAATTAGAACCGTCCCCAGAGTTTCTCCAAATCATGAGCCCACTGAAAAAGATATTCCTGATGAAGGAGAGATGTATTGTACCTTGGACGAACTTGGAGCTTGTGCAGGGCTTGCGCTTGGCAGCCCAACACGATTTGGATCTGTAGCTGCTCCCCTTAAATACTTTTTGGACTCAACCGGAGAGATTTGGTCACAAAATCTTCTAGAAAATAAGCCTGGGCTTGCGTTTACTTCCACTGGTTCTATGCATGGAGGACAAGAGATGACCCTCTTTGGAATTATTACCTTTATGTTACATCATGGCATGACTGTGATTGGATCGCCCTACTCTATCAAAGAACTACACAATACTTCTTCAGGAGGCACTCCTTATGGGCCAAGCCATGTAAATAGTAAGCAAAATATAGAGCTCTCCAAAGAAGAATACGCTATCGCTTTTCAATCTGGTAAAAGATTAGCAAA
>VMDH01000004.1 GCA_008080945.1 Gammaproteobacteria bacterium
ACTTTATCTAAAATACTCGGCTTCATATCTATTTGGCTATCAATATCTTCATTTGATTTAGAAGCATTGAAAGCTTCATCAGGAAACGAAACATCAAGATCTAAAAACTTTGCATATTTCTTAAAATAAGCCCTTGCAAAGGCCTCTGCTGGAAATTCAGAAAATTTACCCTCTTCTATAGCATTGATATAGCTCAAGTTAATGAGGGTCTTTTCAGAAATTTCTTGAATTGTAAGCTTTTGGAGTCTTCTCTTATCTCTAAATTTTTTTCCAAGGTCTGAAAAATTACTCATGGTATTAAATTTCTTGGATTTTGATCTTTCTATGCTTTCCTTTGATTGCATTCAATAAATGGCCAGAAAGTTGGCCACAAGCCCCATCCACTTCATCTCCACGGGTCGTTCTTATGGTTGTAATATACTGCTTAGAGGCCAAATAATTTTTAAATCTATCTATTGCATCTTTTGCAGACCTTTTATGTGGATTTCCCTCGAAAGAGTTAAAGGGGATTAAATTTACTTTGCAACGTAATTGGGCCAATAACTTCACAAGCTCTTTGGCATGTTCAAGGGAATCATTGATTCCATCAAGCATGACATACTCAACAGTTATCGAAGACCTACTGGACTTATTTTTTAAAAAGTTTTGAAGAGCGGGAATGAGCTGTTCAAGAGGATACTTTTTATTAATGGGTACCAATTCATCACGCAAAGTATTATTGGGAGCATGTAATGAGATTGCAAGGGAGACATCCACGAGATTACCAAGTCTATTAATTTCAGGAACGATTCCAGAAGTACTAAGAGTAATCCTCCTCTTAGATAAGCCATATGCTCTTTGATCTAAAAATACTTCAATAGATTGAGTTACATTCTTAGTATTTTGAAGTGGTTCACCCATGCCCATAAAGACAACATTTGTAATTGAGGTAAGTGATGCATCATGAAAATTAGCAAGCCACAATTGGCCAATGATTTCATCTGTGGTTAGACTCCTCTCTAAACCTTGAGCACCTGTTGCGCAAAAACTGCATTGCAAAGCACATCCTGCTTGAGAAGAAACGCATAATGTGATCCTTCTTTTTTCAGGAATTCTAACCATCTCTACAAAAGAACCAGAATCAAGCTTAATAAGGTATTTTAGAGTTCCATCTGGAGAAGAAATAATATCCTCAACCATAGGTGGTTGTATTGTTGCTACACTATTTAACTTCTCTCGAAGAGATGAGCTTAAATCGGTCATCAAATTGAAATCCAAACAACCCTTTTGATGAATCCAAGAAAAGATTTGGTTTGCCCTAAATGGCTTCTCTCCTAAATTTTTAATAAAACTCTCAAGCTCTCCTCTGGTGAAACCCAAAAGATTTGCTTTAGCTTGATCAATCAAGAACAGATTTCTTCAGAAGCAAAAAAGTAAGCAATTTCTCTCTCAGCACTTTGCAGAGAGTCGGATCCATGGACTGCGTTAGCATCAATCGATTCAGCAAAATCTGCTCTAATTGTTCCTGGTTCTGCTTCTTGTGGATTTGTGGCACCCATCAGAGAACGATTTAGCATGACTGCATTCTCTCCCTCTAAAACTTGAACAAGAACAGGTGCTGAAGTCATGTAATCTATTAAATTATCAAAAAATGGCTTGCCTTCATGCTCTGCATAAAAGCCTCCGGCTTGATCTCTTGAAAGCTGTACCATTTTTGCAGCAACAACTTTAAGCCCATTTTTTTCAAATCGTGAAATAATTTCTCCGATTAAATTACGAGAAGTTGCATCTGGTTTGATTATAGATAGTGTTTTTTCTGACATGCTAAGGCCCCTTAAAATGGCAGTATTATAGAGAACTTATTCATATTCTTCTATCCATGCCATTTGAATAGCTTCTAATATTTTTTCATTAGATTTTTGGGGGTCATCATCAAAATCTGCTAATTGAACAACTTTAGCGTGCAGGTCAGGAAAGCTTATCCACTGTGGATCAATTTCAGGATAAAGATCAGCCAGCTCAACTGCTATATCAAATACATCCGTCCAAAGCATTAATGATTTTCCGAAACTTGGTTGATAGTATATTTGGGAAGCTCTACAACCAAATCTTGGTCAGCAGGAAATGTTTGACAACTAAGTCTTGAAGAAGGTTCCAAGCCCCATGCCTTATCTAACATGTCTTCTTCATCCTCAGTACTATCATTTAGGGAGTTAAATCCTTCCCTTACAATAATATGACATGTAGTGCATGCGCAGGACATCTCACAAGCATGTTCAATCTTCAGGCCATGCTTTAATGCTGCTTCACAGATAGATTCATCATTGGAAACTTCAAATTCAGCACCATTGGGACAAATCGTCTCATGAGGCAAGAATTTGACTTTTGGCATGTCTAGATAGTAAAACTTTCACCACAACCACAAACTGCCTTTGCATTGGGGTTGTTAAATCGAATCCCTTGATTGATTCCATCATCAACATAATCTATTTCTGAGCCTTTGATGAAATCAATACTGCTCTTATCAATAAACAACCTCTTTCCTGAAAAGTGATGGATATAATCGTCATCATTGGAAGCATCAGAAAGTTCAAAAAAGTACTCATAGCCTGAACAGCCAGCCTCCCTGATACCAATCCTGATTGAGGCATTTTCCGAAGCAGACTGCAGACTTCTTAAAAAGTGAGCCTCTGCAGCCTCAGTGAGAGATACCTTATTGGGTGAGAAGCTGGGAAGGTTATTGTTTTGCTTCATAGTCCTCTATCGCTTTTTTGATAGAATCTTCAGCCAATACCGAACAATGAATTTTAATGGAAGGAAGTTCTAGTGCGGTTGCAATATCTTTATTCTTAATTTCTTTTGCTTCCTCAAGGGTTTTGCCTATAAGCATTTCAACCAATTCGCTTGAAGATGCAATGGCTGACCCACAACCATAGGTTTTAAATTTTACGTCTTTGATTACATGGGTATTTCCCTTAGGCTCACACTTAATCTGTAACTTCATAACATCGCCGCAAGCAGGTGCTCCTACCATGCCTGTGCCAACATTAAGTTCCTTCGGGTCAAATCGACCAACATTAAATTTTTCAGGTTCTTTTATAGTATTTTCAAATTTATCTACGACTTTCTTACTGTATGCCATTATTTTCTCCGTTTAGGTTGCCTGCCATTCGACACTGTCAAGATCAACTCCATCTAAGTACATTTCCCATAGAGGAGATAGCTCTCTTAACCTTGAAACTGCTTGGTCTAAAATTGAGACCGTATAATCTACTTCTTCTTCTGTGGTAAATCTACCAATTGAAAATCTTATGGAACTGTGGGCGAGCTCATCTTTGCGTCCCAGGGCTCTTAATACATAAGATGGCTCTAATGATGCAGAGGTACAGGCAGACCCTGAGGATACCGCAATATCTTTAAGAGCCATCATTAGAGACTCTCCTTCAATATAGGCAAAACTTACATTCAAGATATTTGGCACTTTATGATCTAATCCACCATTTATATAGATTTCATCTATATGCTGAATGCCATCCAATAATCTTTGATGCAGCATGGCTATTCTTTTGTTATCAGATTCCATCTCTAATTTAGCAAGCCTAAAAGCTTCTCCCATTCCAACAATTTGGTGGGTTGCAAGTGTTCCTGATCTCATACCCCTTTCATGGCCTCCACCATGAATTTGTGCCTCTAGCCTGACCCTAGGCTTTCGAGAAACAAATAATGCGCCTACTCCCTTTGGTCCATAAGTTTTGTGAGCTGAAAAAGACATTAAATCTATTTCTAGCTCTCTTAAGTCAATGGCAACCTTGCCGGTGCTTTGTGCAGCATCAACATGAAAAAATATCCCTTTTGACCTTGCGAGGGAACCTATGGCTTGAATGTCATTAACTGTGCCAAGTTCGTTATTAATATGCATGATAGATATCAAAACCGTATCTTCTTGAATTGCTTCTTCAATCTGTTTAGGGGTGATAATTCCAAACTCATTAGGATCAAGATAGGTAACGGTAAAACCCTCTCTTTCGAGTTGTCTGCAAGGATCAAGCACTGCCTTGTGCTCAATTTTAGATGTAATAATGTGTTTACCTTTACTCTTGTAAAAATTGGCAACCCCTTTTATTGCTAAATTGTCGGACTCAGTGGCGCCTGAAGTAAATACTATTTCTCTAGGATCACAATTTACAAGGTTAGCTACGTGCGCTCTCGCTTCTTCAACGGATTCTTCTGCTGTCCATCCATAAGCATGGGATCTAGAGGCAGGATTCCCAAAATTACCCTCTAAAGTTAAATGCTCATAAATCTTCTGGGCTACTCTCTTATCAGCGGGAGTGGTTGAAGCATAGTCGAGATATATTGGTAAATTAAGGTTCGTCATGAGATTTGTAATAAATTAATTTCTTTTTTGTAATTGGGCTGAAATAAATCTGTTATGAAGGTATCTTCCAAAAAAGTATCAACTGTTTTATTTAAGTTATCCCAAAAGTTATGTGAAACACATCTTTTGCCTTGAAAGCAGTTAGATGCGCCTGAGCAGCCAGTAGCATCGAGATTTTCTTCTACCGCCTCCATCACCATCTTTATACTAATTTGGCTTGGGCAACAGGAAAACTCATAACCTCCATATCTACCTCTTTTACTCTTCAGAATACCTGCAATACGAAGTTTTCTAAAAAGTTGTTCTAAATACCTCTGCTCAATTCCTTGATTGCTTGCAATATCGGAAAGCGCATGAGAGCCACCCTCTTGATCTGCAAGAGCAAGCTCAGCCAGCGCATTTATTGCATATCTACTTTTAGTTGTGAAGTTCACACAGGTATTATCAATACCTGAGTATTTTAGTCAAGATTAATTTCTATTCCTAATCTGTTAGCCACCTCTTGATAAGACTCGATTACATCTCCAAGGTCTTGCCTAAATCTGTCTTTATCTAACTTTTCAAGAGTATCTTTATCCCAAAGCCTACAGCCGTCAGGAGTGAATTCATCTCCCAACAAAACCCTACCTTCAAACTTTCCAAATTCTAATTTGTAATCAACAAGAATTAAGTTAGCCTTATCGAATAATTCACGCAAAATTTCATTGACTTGAAAAGTTAACCTTTTCATTTCATCAATATCACTCTGACTTGCCCATTTAAAGCTAAGTATGTGGTTTTCATTTATCAACGGGTCACCAAGCGCATCATCCTTAAGAAAAAACTCAAATAGGGGCGGATCAAGAATTAAACCATCCTCAACCCCTAGCCTTCTGCATAATGAGCCGGTTGCTCTATTTCTTACAACGCACTCAATGGGGAACATATCAAGCTTTTTCACCAAAGATTCATGTGTTGAAATGGTTTCAATGAAATGGGTTTCTATGCCTTGTTTTGCAAGGAGATCTAAAATAAAAGCATTAAATTGATTGTTCACCTTTCCTTTGTTATTCAGAGCTGACATTTTTTTACCATCAAATGCAGAAGCATCATCCCTAAACTCCATCAGCAATACACTTTCTGAATCAGTTTCGTACATTGATTTTGCTTTACCTTGTGCTAAAAGTTTTTGCTTTTCCATAATTATGTAAGTAATTTATTAATTTCAGATAAGAGCTCCTCAGCTCCACCAAGATCTCCTTGTAAAGATTCAACGAATACTCTAGTTTTTCCTGCTGTCTCTTTAACAATAATCCTAAATTCAGGATCTTGAGATAAATCTAAAGTTCTCTCTTCTTCATTATCAAAATTCAAAAATCCAAACCATCCTTTTTTATCTTCCTCTGTGTCAAAAGAAACTAAGAAAAATCCCATATCCCTATTCCTATCATTAACAGAAACTTTTGCATCATCAATAGCTCTTGATACAGCAGACCAAGATCTTTCAAAATTTAAGGATAATTCAATGACGGTTTGTTCATTGAGGGTCAAGATTTTAGATTTTTTTCTTTCATTTAAATTTTGAGCAGCTAGAGAGGTGCCGGAAAATGTGGAAACAGAGTCAGCGAAGTACTTTAACAAGCCTTGTAGTTCGGTTTGTTGGAGTTGCAAATATTCATCGTCCAATAATTGATTATTGTCATCATCAGTAAACATCAATGAAATTTCAGTAGAGGCCTCTTTAATTCCATGTTCAACAGAAGCAGTTAATTGCACCCCTTCCTTGTATACCATAATAATCTTTCCAGTATTTGGATCAGATGACAAAACTTCATTTTCAGATGTCTCAAAATAAGATTTAGCTATTGGCCAAGATGTAGATGGCAGGGTTTCAACATACATCCAAAGCAAATCACCAAGCTTGCGTAATTGCACTTGCTTGGTTTCTCCTGATGAAAAAATCTGCCGAGGCTTAGGTACTGCAATATCAGTGACTTCTGGGTCCTTAGCTTGGTATGGATAATGGTTGTCGGTATTTAAATTTAAATTATTATCTGATATTGGAACATTAAGATCAGATGCAACTTCCTCTTCTAAAAAATCATCTGCTGTTTCTGGAAAAAAACCATCGGGTCCTGTTAGATAAGAACAGCTCGGTAGTAAAAGAATAAAGATAAATAACTTAATAGTTTTCATTAATAATAGATAGGCTTTTAAGTATAGATTCTACTTCATTATGATAGGTTGGATCTAGCTCAATCAGCGGCAATCTTATTCCAGATTGAATGAAGTGCATTTGCTTTAGCATCCATTTCACAGGTATCGGATTGGATTGACAAAAAAGTAGATCATATAAATCATCATACTTTTGATTTAACTGAGAGGCCTCTTGAAATTGCTTAGTTAGGCATAAATTGGCAATTTTAGAGCAAATCTCAGGGATTATATTGGCAGCAACTGAGATAACCCCATTAAAACCCTCGCCCATTGCATGACAAAATGTTGGATCATCACCAGACAACAAAATAAATTCAGGATCACT
>VMDH01000046.1 GCA_008080945.1 Gammaproteobacteria bacterium
ATTCTTAAAAGCAGAATAATTGCGACTCAATTTGCCAAACATAAAATTCCATCTCCCATGGGAGGACAAGGTATCGATATGCTTGTTCCAACCCTGCTTGAATTGGGAACAGAAGAACAAAAAAAACAATATATTAAGCCCACTCTTGAAGGCAGCATGATCTGGTGTCAAGGATACTCTGAACCAAATGCGGGCAGTGATCTGGCAGCTTTGCAAACAAAAGGTGAATTAATAGATGGAAAATGGGTAATTAACGGACAAAAGATTTGGACTTCAACAGCCCAATATGCTCACATGATGTTTTGCTTGGTAAGAACTGAACCTGATGCTGCAAAGCATGCAGGCATAAGTTACTTACTCATACCCATGGATTCGCCTGGCATAGAAGTGCGACCTTTAGTAGATATGACTCTCAAAGCTGGCTTTAATGAAGTCTTTTTTAATGATGTGAAAATACCTGAAGACAATATTGTTGGCAAAAGAGGTGAAGGCTGGGCTGTTGCAAATGCAACCTTAGGACATGAGAGAGGTTCACTTGCGCCTCCAGATGCAACCATGAGTAGATTGAATAGCTTAATAGAGCTTATGAAAACAGAAACCATCAATGGGACATCTTTGCTTGAGCATCCGATCTTCAGAGACCGAGTAATGAAGATCCAAGCCAAAGTTATGGCATCACAATCACATTCTCTAAGATTGCTATCAGCAAAATTAAACCCCAATCAAGATGTCAGAATTGGAAAAATGATCCAAAAATTAGTGGGCACAGAACTTCGACATGAATTAGAAGGTTTAGCAATTGATATTATGGGTGAGATGGGTTTGTTGTACGAAGGCAGTCCTTACTTGAGAAGCCATGGAAGCTGGCAATTCATTTATATGTATTTCTTGGGCTTGATTATTGGGGGAGGAACAAGCCAAATTCAAAAAAATATTATTGCTGAAAGAGGTTTAGGGTTACCCAAAGAACCAAAACTACAAGGAGCTTAAAAATGTATTTTGGTTTATCAGAAGATCAAACATTCTTTCAAGAAAACATCATTAAATATCTAAACGATGCATGCCCTTTGGACAATCTCAGAAAGATAGCAGATGGAGATAAAGATTTGGCTGCAGAGATTAATCATGGCTTGGTAAATCTGGGTATTAACGCAATTATGATTCCAGAGGAATATGGTGGTTTAGGTCTTGATTTATTGTTTGCAACTTCAGTATCCCAAGGTTTAGGTTATGGGCTAAGCCCTACTCCATTTGTTGGTTCTTATGTAATGGCTCCAATTGCTATATTAGAAGCAGGCAACGAAGAGCAAAAAAACAATTATCTACCCAAAATTGCAGATAATTCTTTAAATTTTGGGGTATGTGTGAGTTCCTTTACTGGCGCTAGAGATAATGCCAAAATTAAAATAGCTAATAATACAGTTTCTGGTAATGCATTATTTGCAATAGATATAGAAAATCCAAGCCATGTTCTCCTTGCAGATGAAAAAGGTTTGTTGGGTATAGTTGAAATAGCTAATAACAATGTAACTATCAATAAACTCACTACTATTGATAAAACAAGAACCGTAGCAGAATTAATTTTTGAGAACTCAAGCATAGACATTCTGGAAAAATCTTCTCAGTCAAAAGATATTATTAAAGGCGTGTTAGATGCCGGAAGAATAGTGCTGGCAGCAGATACTATTGGTGCCTCTCAAAACATGATTGATAAAGCGGTAGCCTATGCTCAAGAAAGAAAACAATTTGGAAGGGCTATTGGGACATTTCAAGCGGTTAAGCACATGTGTGCAGATATGGCAGCTGAATTAGAACCTTGTTACAGCTTGGTTTGGCATGCTGCGCATCTTTATGCAGACAATACTACTGAGGGAAAAATAATGGCATCGCATGCTAAATCTCACACTTCAGAAGTTGGCAAAATGATCTCAAAAACTGCCATTGAGGTGCATGGAGGTATGGGTTTTACAGATTTACTTGGATTACACTTTTGGTTTAAACGGATTGGTTTTAATAGGCAGTTATTTGGCTCTCCAGAGCAGTTACGAGAAGAAGCCGCCCTTCTGCAATTTAATTAGTTGAATCTATCAACTTTTCAAGTAAGTCCATCCTATCATTCCCAAAGAACATAGTATCTTCAAGAAAATAGGTTGGAGATCCAAAACCACCTCTTTCAATTAACCTTTGAGTATTCTGCTTGAGCGCTGCCTTTGCCTCCTCTGAGGCAATATATATTTCTAATTCAGACCCAGGTAAGCCTACTTTTACACCCAATTCTATAATAGTCTCCAATGAGGAAATATCCTTTTGATGTGTCCAATAAGCTGCAAATACTTCCTCTGCAAAAGCAGGAAGTACTCCCTTAGATGCAGCGAATATACATCCACGCATTGCCTTAACTGAATTCACGGGAAAAATGGAAGGCCAATTAAAAGTTATGTTTCTTACTTGTGCCCAGAGTTGAAGATCAGAGTTCGCATATTTTGCTTTAAGAGGATTGGGATTCTTTCTAAATTCATATACATCTTGGTTGACTGCATTAAATACTCCGCCAACTAATACTGGATGCCAAGCAATAGATAGATTTTTGCGCACTGAAATTGCTATAATTTCTCTGAACGCTAAGTAAGTCCATGGACTTGAGCAATCAAAATAAAAATCAACTTTGTTTAAGTTCTTCACTAAATAATTATAGGTATAAATTGAGCATTACAAAAAAAATTAGCTTACTTTCCTTTGCGCTTCTATTTGGCGGACTATACGCTGAGACAAAATTTGAGCCCATAGAGTTAACCAATGAAAAGATTGCTCTTACGGATGAGATAGTTAGCAAGATCTCAAAGGAACATTTCTATCAAAAGAAAAATATCAAGGAACTTGATACCCAATATGTATCCAAACTTCTAGAGAGACTGGATCCTAATAAAATTTACTTTACTCGAGCAGAGGTATCTGAATTTGAAGCGCAAAACATTATTGATACTAGTTTTGACTTATCTATTGGATACAAGATTATAAATAACTATTTTCTAAAACTTGAAATAGCAACTCAACATCAAATATCTGTGATCCAAAATGGGAGTTTCGATTTTACTGGAGACGAGCTAATTGATGTTTTTCCTGATGATAATGAATGGGTTGATGATATTTCTCAGCTCCATGAAAAATGGACTGCCA
This sequence comes from Gammaproteobacteria bacterium, assembly GCA_008080945.1. Lineage (GTDB taxonomy): Bacteria > Pseudomonadota > Gammaproteobacteria > Magnimaribacterales > D2472 > VMDH01. The sequence continues at coordinate 3,178 of VMDH01000046.1, forward strand.
TTGCAAAAAATGATCTTCTGTCTTTAATGCTCAGCAAAGAAAATGTTGATCATCAAGAAAACCTAATTAAAAGATATAAAAGACGACTGAGAAGTATCTCTCAAAGAAATGAAGAAGATGTCTACTCCATTGCCATCAATAGTATTACTAATCTTTTTGATCCTCACTCTTCTTATCTTTCACCAAAATCTGCTGAAGACTTTGATATGCAAATGAGCTTAAAGTTGGAAGGTATAGGTGCTTTATTGGGCACTGAAGATGACTATCCCCAAATAGTCAAACTTATCAAGGGAGGTCCTGCAGAAAAATCAGGCAAAATCGAGCAAGAAGATTTGATAATTTCAGTAAGACAAATTGAAGAAGAAGAGCCTGTTGATGTAATCGGATGGAGAATAGATGAGGTAGTTCAACTTATTCGAGGGCCTTCAGGTTCGCAACTAGAGTTAGAGCTTGCCTCGAAAGACTTGCTAGGAGGAGAACATAAATTTGTAATCCTGGAGAGGGAGGAAGTAAAACTTGAGGAGCAAGCAGCCCAATCAAAAATAATTACCGCTCCCATAGATGATCGGGAGATTAAGCTAGGCATCATTAATTTACCAGCATTTTATGTTGATTTTAATGGGTGGAGAAACCGAGATCCTGATTTTAGATCAAGCTCCAAAGACATTGAAAAGATACTTGCTGAATTCAATGAGCAGAATGTGGATGCTCTCCTGCTAGACCTCAGAGGAAATTCTGGAGGCTCTCTTTATGAAGCAAATAGGTTAACAGGACTGTTTGTTGCAGCAGGCGCAACTGTTCAGGTAAAAGAAAGCACAGGGTATGTAAGACCTTGGGGTGATGGAAGAGCAATCCAGGCTTGGAAAAAGCCCCTAGCTGTATTAGTTGATAGATATTCAGCTTCTGCGTCTGAAATTCTTGCTGGAGCGATCCAAGATTATGAGAGGGGAATTATTATTGGTGATCAAACTTTTGGTAAAGGAACCGTGCAAAAACTAGATTCTTTATCTGCAGGGCAAATCAAAATCACCGAATCAAAATTCTACAGAGTTTCTGGTGAAAGCACACAAAGGAAAGGTATTGTGCCTGATATATTCTTACCAACCTATACCAGTCGAGATGATTTTGGTGAAGAGGCGCTTGAAACGGCACTGCCATGGGATGTAATAAGACCCATAAGACATAAAAAATATGGAATTGATGAAGAAGCTTTAGAAGCCATCAAAATTTCATTTAACCAACGAGAGGCAGTGGATCCAAACTTAACCTATATTTCATCATTTAGAAAAACTCTTGAAGATGAACAAGATATTAAATTTTTAAGCTTAAATATTGAAAAAAGAAAGCTAGAAAAAGAAGCCAGGGAAGCAAAGTATTTGGGACTAGAAAATGCCAGAAGAAAAAGCTTAGAGCTTGAAATATTTGAGAGTTATGAAGATCTTTTGGAGTACCGCAAAGATCTTGATGAAGTAATTGATATCCAAAATGATCTCTTGCTAAATGAAGCTTCAAAAATTACTGCTGAATACGCTATTCAATCACAACAGCTTAAATCTATTTATGGTTAATTATGAAGATTTGTTCTTTCAATATTAATAGCATCAGAGCAAGGCCGCATCAATTAGAGCATGTTAGAGATACTATTGCTCCAGATGTTATAGGCCTCCAAGAGACTAAAGTTCAAGACAGTGAATTTCCTCTAGAAATGGTCGAAGAACTTGGTTATCACGTTGAATACTGGGGCCAAAAAGGCCACTATGGTGTCGCACTCTTAAGCAAAGAGAAGCCTCAACAAGTCTTTAAAGGATTTGCGCAAGATACCGAAGAAGACCAGAAAAGATTTATTCAAGCTACTTATAATTTTGGCAAAGATAAAATTACTGTTCTAAATGGCTATTTTCCTCAAGGTGAGAATAGAAGTCATGAAAGTAAATTTCCTAAAAAGGTCAAATACTACGAAGATCTTTTTGAGCATATATCTGAACTCATGAAGCAAACTAAAAATATTGCTGTTATGGGAGACTTTAACGTTGCCCCTGCTGACATTGATGTTGGCATTGGAGAACAAAATGCTAAAAGATGGCTTAGAGATGGTAAATGCGCTTTTCTTCCAGAAGAAAGAGAGATGTGGAATAAAATTCTTGAACTAGGTTTTTACGATAGTTGGAGACAGGTATATCCAGAAGATTCAATAACTTACTCATGGTTTGATTACCGCTCAAGAATGTTTGATGATGATCCTAAAAGAGGCCTTAGGATTGACCATATTTTATTAAGTGAAAGTCTTAATCAATCCTTAAAATCTGTTGGCATTGATTACGATGCCAGGGCTATGGAAAAGCCTTCTGATCATTGCCCTATTTGGGCTGAAATAATTTAATTGCGCCTCGCTCTAAAAAATCTTTGCATAATTTCCATGCATTCATCTTTAAGAACACCTTCTTCAAAGCTCACGCTATGGTTGTGAAATTTGCTATCAAGAAAGTTATCAACGGAGATAATTGAGCCCGACTTTGGCTCCCTGGCACCAAAAATGATATGAGAAATCCTTGCATCAATGATTGCTTTAGCACACATATGACAAGGCTCAATCGTAGAAAAGAGAATGGTGTCAACCAATCGATGGTTGCCTATATTTTTGGAAGCGTCTTCAATTGCAATCAACTCTGCATGAGCAAGAACACTAGATCTAGATAACGTTTGATTAAACCCTCTGCCCACTACTGCTCCATTGGAAACTAAGATGGCCCCAACTGGAACCTCCTCCATTAAAAAAGCTTCATGCGCTAAATCAAGAGCCTCCTGCATAAAGGTCTGTTTTTGATGGATATCTAAAATAGTAACTTTAGTCAAAGATTGTTAGCCATTCATCTGCAGATCTTCTTTCTGAGTGCAATTCATTTACTCTAGCTTGGGTATCTTTATAACCAATTGCCATTCCACAAAAAATATTTAATTCCTCTGGAACGGAAAAAAATTCTCTAAGACTATCTGGTTTAACTGCCCATGCCTCTTGAGCGCATGTATCTATGCCATGCTCTTGAGCTAGTAGCATAAAAGTTTGCAAGAACATGCCCAGATCTGACCATTGAGGAGGTCCCATGGTTTCATCTACAAAGCAAAATAAAGCAGCAGGCGCTCCAAAGAAATTAAAATTTTCCATCAGATGAGCAAATCTTGCAGCCTTGTCATCACGGGGTATCTCTAAAAGCTGATACATAGCTTCTCCTAATTCAAATCTAGAAGTTCTGTATGGTTCTTTTAAATTGGGAGGATAAATTTCGTATTGAGGTTGCTCAGGATTATCCCATTGCTTCATAAATTCCTTAAAATCATCCATTTTCTTACCATTCAAAAGGTAAATATGCCATGGTTGAAGATTGCCGCCTGAAGGAGATCTAGAAGCTATCTTTAATAAATTTATCAATAGGCTAGTTTCAATAGGTTGATCTAAAAAAGCCCTAATGGACTTTCTAGAATTCACTGCATCAGAGACGTTCATATTAATTAGCTGGTGCCCAGAGCCGGACTTGAACCGGCACGAAGTTGCCTTCGAGGGATTTTAAGTCCCTTGTGTCTACCAATTCCACCACCTGGGCTAACCGAGAACAATTATAGTTGAATTTAGAATTTTGAATAAGTTAATCTTGGAACTTTATTAGATTTTATTCCCACTCAAT
>VMDH01000022.1 GCA_008080945.1 Gammaproteobacteria bacterium
ATAAATATTATGGTTGGCTTGATTGCGCTAATAGGGGTATTTGCAAGAAGGTTTGCTATCTGGGCAAGTGCTTTATTTGTTTTCTTAACTGGCAGTATTGCTTTGGGAAGATACTTGCTTTCACTTATACCAAGCGCACCTGGCTACTTAAATGAGTTTTTTATTTTTGAAGTCGTATCCTTTTTTATCTACTTAATTTTTTTGATATTTTTAAATCTACAAACCAAAAAAGATACTAAACACAAAGAAGCTATAGATACCAATCAATAAAGTGCCTCCCACTTTAAGCATGCTTGCAGATATCTTAGTTTGTAATGCAGCAATCATTAAAAAGAGTGCAGATAAAACAATCAGATACCAAATATCATTAGCTATTATTTGTGGATCGATGCTTGCTTGAATGCCAAACCCAATAATTGGCATAACGGTAACAATATTAAATACATTAGAGCCGATAATATTCCCCACAATCATTTGACCTTTTTGCTTATACAGCGCAGCTAAGCTGGCAGCAAGTTCTGGCAAGCTTGTTCCAACTGCAATAATAGTTAAACCAATAACGGTCTCAGAAATTCCAAAAAGCAGTGCTAATTTTTCAGCATTTTCAACGGTTACCTGAGCGCCAATTATTAATGCAGTTAAGCTTACTAAGGCAAAAAATATTTCTTTAGCTTCAAATTCCTTCTTTGAACTTTCTGAGGATTCACTTTCCTGATATAACCCATATAAAAATAGTAAGAGGATCACAATAAAACCAATTGATTCGAAGACATTAATATTTAGATCTTGCAGAGCAATAAATAACCAGACAACAGAAAGAGCAAAACAAACAAGAGGAGTCTTACTTAAGCCTTTTGATCCCACAAAGGCAAACATGGAGATACCAAATACAAGCCCAATATTAGCAATATTTGAACCTACTATGGTACCTGTAGCGATGTTTGCATTTTGATTTAGCACACTGGCTATAGCAACCGATACTTCTGGAGCTGATGTACCGAAAGCAATTAGTGTGAGACCAATTACCAATTCCGATACTCCTAACTGTAAAGCAATTTTAGAGCTCGCATCGATAAACCTATCCGCACCCCAAACCAAAAGTATCAGTCCGCCAGCAAGAAGAGCAATTACAGCCATAAGATCCATTCCAGCATTTTAAACCATCGCTAATTAATTTAAACTGATTGCTTCAATATAAGAAGGAGCGTGGTAATGGATATTAATAGCTTATTTAATTTACAAGGAAAGACTGCAGTTGTTACTGGTGGATCTAGAGGTATTGGAGAAATGATTACAGCAGCCTTTTTAGCTAATGGTGTTAAAACTTATATTACTGCAAGAAAAGCTCCTGCATTGATAGATAAAGCCAGCGAGCTAACGGATAAATTTGGGGGAGAGTGCATAGCTGTGCCTTGTGACTTGAGTACAAATGGAGGCATTCATGAGTTTGTCTCTGAATTACAATCGAAAGAAACATCGCTTGATATTTTAATTAATAATGCTGGAGCAGCTTGGGCTGAACCTTTGATGGAATATTCAGAAAGCGGCTGGGATAAAGTTATGGATTTGAATGTTAAAAGTTTATTTTTTCTTACTCAGCAATTGACCCCTATGCTTGCAAAGAATGCTTCTTTTGAGAATCCATCTAAAGTAGTCAATATTGGCTCCATTGATGGGATTAATACCGCTGCGTTTGAAAGCTTTGCATACAGTGCCTCTAAAGCAGCAGTTCATCATTTAACAAAAGTCTTGGCTGCACGCTTAATCAAAGAGAAGATAGTGGTAAATGCCATTGCTCCAGGACCATTTCCAAGCAATATGTTGGGAGCGGCTGTAGCGCATGATTATTCCATTATTGCTGCAAATAATCCAAGTCAAAGAGTAGGTACCGCAGAAGATATTGGCGGGCTTACAGTATTTTTATGTTCCAGGGCAGGGAACTATACTGTTGGTGAAACCATAACCTGCGATGGCGGTTTAGTTGCAAGAGCGGGTCATAATCTTAGCAATTCATGAGCTTTTATGAAAAGTACATACTGCCTAAATTCCTAGATTTTGCTTGTAATTTAAAAGGCTTTCAAAATAAACGCTCTCAAATTGTTCCGCATGCTTATGGAACAGTTCTTGAAATTGGTATTGGCTCCGGTCTTAACTTAGATTTTTATGATTTTGATAAAGTAGACTCAGTGATAGGAATAGATCCTGCGCTGCCTTCTATTGCCATGGCAAGAGAAAGAACTATCAAAAAAGGTGTGAACGATAAATTTAGTTTTATGGCTTTATCTGCCGAATCTCTTCCTCTGAAAGATAATTATTTTGATTCAGTAGTAGTCGCATACAGTTTGTGTACTATTCCTGATCCTGATGCAGCTTTATTAGAAATTAAGCGTGTCTTAAAGCCTGATGGGAAATTACTATTCATGGAGCATGGGTTGGCACCTGAAGAAAGCACACAAAAATGGCAGCATAGGTTTACTCCGCATTGGAAGAAATTTGCTGGGGGGTGTCATATGAACAGAGATATTGAGTCAATGTTACTTAAGGCAGGTTTTCAATTTGAATCATTGAAAAAGAAATATATTAAAGGTCCAAAGGTCTTAGCATTTAATTATTACGGGATTGCCTTAAAGGCTTAAGTTATCTGAGCCTCTCTAAAGGCTTCGGCAATTAATTCACGCATCCAGATATGAGAGCCATCATTATCATCGCTATTGTGCCAGATAAGATATTGTTCTACTGGGGGGAGTTCTATAGGCAGTTCTTTAAAGTTTAACCCATGTTTTTTTGCAAAACTTCTTGAACAGACTAGAACTAAATCTGTATTTCTTACTATTTCTGGGGTTACCAAAAAGTGCTGTGCTCGCAAGACAATATTTCTCTGCAATTGTAATTTAGCTAGCTCAGTATCAATGACCGCTGGCCCTCTTTTACGATTAGAAATATTTATGAATTTGAGTTCCAGTAATGCATCTAGATCTAATTTTTTTAATTTTGTAAGAGGGTGGTTTGCTCTATGGGCACAAACAAAATTATCAGAAAAAACTTTTTGGGTTTTAACATCTTTAGATCTTGGAATAATAGGATCAACTGCAAAGTTTAATTCGTTGGTTGCAAGGGAGTGCACTATATCCTTTCTTGCTGTGTAGTAACTCTCTATAACAATGCCCGGTGAATTTTTATTAATATATTCAAGCAAGTAGGGCAATATTCTTCCCTCTGAAATATCACCCAAAGAAATTCTAAAAACTCTCTCAGAGGAAGTGGGATTAAACTCCCCTGGTTCATTGATACTTCTTTGCATTAAGTTTAGTGCATTTTGTACATCAGAGATTATGTTTTCAGTTTTATGCGTCGGCACCATCCCTGAACCAGTTCTAATGAAAAGCTCATCGTCAAACTTCTCTCTAAGTCTAGCAAGCGCATTAGAAACTGCAGGCTGGGTAATTCCAACTACTTCAGCCGCTTTGGTTAGGCTGCCTTCTGTATAGATGGCATTCATCACAACAAACAGATTAAGATCAAAAGAGCTAATCTTCATAATTAGGTATTCGTTATTTTTGTTTCAAGAGGATTGTGATAAAGTGAAACTAGGCTTTGAACAATTGGCACTATTAGTGTCAAAACTTTAGAGTCAATATTCATGAAGCTTATATTAGCACCTAAATTAACTGAATAGTAGGAGATGGGGAATGATTTTTGAATTAAGAAAAGAAGCACAAGATCTTTTAGATAGAGTAAAAGATTTCATGGAAAAAGAAATCTATCCAAGTGAGCAAACTTATTCTAATCAAGTTGAAGAAGGCGGAAGATGGTGTGTGCCCCCTGTCCTAGAGGAGCTTAAGGCAAAAGCCAAAGATGCCAAACTTTGGAACCTTTTTTTACCAGAAAGTGATTACGGTGCAGGCCTGACTAATCTAGAGTATGCACATCTTGCTGAGCAGATGGGTCGCAGCGGCATCGCTTCAGAAGTTTTTAACTGTTCTGCCCCAGATACTGGAAATATGGAAGTCTTGGTGCGTTATGGTTCCGAGGCTCAAAAGGAGCAGTGGCTAGAACCGCTTTTAAATGGTGAGATTAGATCAGCATTTGGAATGACAGAACCTGGCGTCGCTTCTTCCGACGCTACAAATATGGCTGCAACAGCAGTATTAGATGGTGATGAGTATGTCATTAATGGTGAGAAGTGGTGGACATCAGGAGCTGGAGATCCTAGGTGCAAAGTTATTATTTTTATGTGCGTTACAGATCAGGATCCTGACGCTCCAAGGCATAAGCGCCATTCTATGATACTGGTACCTACCGATACTCCTGGAATTGAGACACGAAAAATGATGCATGTCTTTGGTTATGATGATGCTCCTCATGGCCATGCTCACTATAAGTTTGATAATGTTCGAGTCCCTAAAAGCAACATGCTCCTTGGGGAGGGCAGAGGTTTTGAGATAGCGCAAGGAAGACTGGGACCAGGAAGAATTCATCACTGCATGAGAGCCATTGGTTTGGGTGAAAGAGCCCTTGAAATGATGTGTAAAAGAGGTCTTTCCAGAGTAGCATTTGGCAAACCCATTGCTCATCTAGGAGGAAATTTTGATGTCATTGCCAACTCAAGGATTGAACTTAATATGGCAAGACTATTAACTTTGCAGGCAGCTCACATGATGGATACGGTGGGTAACAAAGTGGCCGCCAGTGAGATAGCACAAATTAAGGTTATTGTGCCAAATATTGTTTGCGATATTGTAGATAGAGCTATCCAGATGCATGGTGGAGCTGGAGTATCGCAAGTATTCCCGCTAGCAAAAATGTATGCTGGTATGAGAACGCTAAGATTGGCTGATGGTCCCGATGAAGTCCATAGAAGAGCTATTGCTCGATATGAGCTTGGCAAGTATACCGTGACAGAATCTGGAGTGGTTGAGTCATCTGAAGTTTCAAGATCTTAGTCAGTGTCATGCAATAATCTGATTTTTTACGATACCGAAACCTCAGGTATCAATAAAGATTATTCACAAATTTTTCAGTGTGGATCAATTAGAACCAATGCATCTTTTGATGTCTTAGAGACACACAATACCCACTCTCAGCCCTTGCCTTGGGTTATTCCTCAACCCAGAGCCATGCTGACTAATAAAAAAACCTTTGTTTTTAATGCCAATATTTCTCACTACGAGATGATGCTTGATATTCATCGTCAATGGCGGCAATGGACTATAGATGAGCCAGCAATTTTCGTTACTTACAACGGCCATAGTTTTGATGAGGAGCTCATCCGAAGACAGTTTTATTGGAATCTGTTAGATATTTATCTCACCAATACAAATGGAAACGGCAGGCTTGATATGTTGTTGATGATGCATGCATTGGCGTGTTTTGCTCCAAGCGCCTTAAAGATTCCACTTTTTGAAGGTGGGCCAAATATTTCTTTAAAACTTGAAGATATAGCTAGGGAGAATGGATTAGATACAGACGATGCTCATGATGCAATAGCCGATTGTGAGTTCATGGTAGATCTTTTTCGTAAGATCCAAACTAGTAATCCAGCTTTTGTTACATATTTTATTTCAGCCTCAACCAAACCAGGCATCCAAGAGCATTTACAACAAGATGGATTTTTTGGTTTTGCAGAGGTCTTTAAAAGACAAAAATTTCAGTGGCCGGTGGTTCCATGCGGTTCAGATTTAGAGAGACCAAATTACTTAGCCCTTTTTGATCTCGGGCACGACCCCGATGACATTTTTGATCTCGATACTTCTGATATCTATAAGATGATTCAAAGCTCTGCAAAAGATAACCCTATTAAAAAATGCCAAATCAATAAAACCATACCTCTATGCCCAAGTCATCTTGTTGAAGATAAGAATATTTTTGATCTTGATTTTGATGTCCTTGAAGAAAGAGCCCGCAAGGTAAAATCCAATTTAGATTTCCAACAAACTGTATCGCAAGCCTTAACAGATAGGATTTTTAATTCCAAAGAACCCAATACCATTGAGGAGGCAATTTATGCCGGGGGTTTTCCGTCTCCAAGTGATAAATCTCTTATGGATGATTTCCACCGATTTGCATCTGCAGAGGAGAGGATCAAGATCGTTAGGAACATTAAAGATGATCGCTTTCGTCTTTTTGCTGAGCGCTTGATTTGTCAGCTGTATCCCAACGACGCTCCTGAGGATATGCGTACTCGTTACCAAGAGCTCATTGCTTCAAGAATCAGTGAGGACGGTCCTTGGGGATCTATAGTGAAGGCATCAACAGAAATAGAAAAATTGCTTGGAGAGAGTGCTTCAGATGAAGATCAAAGTATCCTTAAGGATACCCAAGCATACCTTAACTCCCTCAGGTAAAGTTAACCCTGAATCTAAAAAATTTTGTATAATTCGTAACCTTTTTATAGACCCGTAGCTCAGCTGGTTAGAGCGCTGTCTTGACATGGCAGAGGTCGGTGGTTCAAGTCCACTCGGGTCTACCAACTTTTATGAAAAAATTTTTATTGATTACTGCCTTTGTTTCATTTGCTGCGATCTCCAGCGAAGATTACCCTTTAAAAGATACATATTGGTTGGCTGAAGATTCCATTATTTCAATTCGTGAGTGTGATGGTAGGTTGTGCGGTGTTATGGAACATATATTTACTGCAGAAGGCGAGGATCCACTTGGAATTTTAGATACAAATAATCCTGAAGAAAGCTTAAGAACCAGACCATTAATTGGGATCAAATTACTTGATTCCTTTGACCCTTTGCCAAAAAAAGGTATTTACAGAGATGGATTGATCTACGATCCAAGAAG
>VMDH01000081.1 GCA_008080945.1 Gammaproteobacteria bacterium
GTAGGTAAGGTTTTTCGCGTTGCATCGAATTAAACCACATGCTCCACCGCTTGTGCGGGTCCCCGTCAATTCATTTGAGTTTTAGCCTTGCGGCCGTACTCCCCAGGCGGACAACTTAAAACGTTAGCTGCGCCACTGAAAGACATTGTCTCCCAACAGCTAGTTGTCATCGTTTACGGCGTGGACTACCAGGGTATCTAATCCTGTTCGCTACCCACGCTTTCGCACCTCAGTGTCAGTACAGATCCAGGAGGCCGCCTTCGCCACTGGTATTCTTCATAATATCTACGCATTCCACCGCTACACTATGAATTCTACCTCCCTCTATCGTACTCTAGTGAGTTAGTTTTGGATGCAGTTCCTAGGTTGAGCCCAGGGCTTTCACATCCAACTTAACAAACCACCTACGCGCGCTTTACGCCCAGTAATTCCGATTAACGCTTGCACCTTCCGTATTACCGCGGCTGCTGGCACGGAATTAGCCGGTGCTTATTCTGCAGGTAACATCACGGTTATAAGGTATTAACTTATAACTTTTTCTCCCTGCTTAAAGTGCTTTACAACCCGAAGGCCTTCTTCACACACGCGGTATGGCTGGATCAGGCTTGCGCCCATTGTCCAATATTCCCCACTGCTGCCTCCCGTAGGAGTCTGGGCCGTGTCTCAGTCCCAATGTGGCTGATCGTCCTCTCAGACCAGCTAAAGATCGTAGCCTTGGTGAGCCTTTACCTCACCAACAAGCTAATCTTACGCAGGCTCATCTAATAGCGAAAGCTTCAAAGAGAGGCCTTCTTTCTCCCGAAGGAGGTATACGGTATTAATCCGAGTTTCCCCGGGCTATCCCCTTCTACTAGGTAGATTCCTACGCGTTACTCACCCGTCCGCCGCTCTACTCATATCCGAAGATACTTTCTCGCACGACTTGCATGTGTTAAGCCTACCGCCAGCGTTCAATCTGAGCCATGATCAAACTCTTCAATTATTTATCATGTTTGTTGATTTTTAATATAAAAATCTAAATTTTTTTTTCTCGTATTTTGAACACCCACACGAGTAACCAAATATTTTTAAAGAACAACCGTCTCAAGGACGGACGCGTATTCTAACTAAGATTTTTACAAGAAGATAGCCTTTTTTTTAATTAATTTTAATTAATTTCTTTGTCTACTAATTTCTGTGAATTTAAGAATTTCATCTTTGATCTGAGCTCCCTTCCAACCTCTTCAATTGGATGAGTTTTTGTAGCTTCTCTGTTGGATTTCATGAATGGTCCGCCAGACCCATCATTGCTTTGTCTGCAATCATTTAAGAACTCATTTGCAAAGTTTCCTGACTGTATATTTTCTAAGATTTCTTTCATTGCTTCTTTTGTTTTATCCGTGATTACTTTTGGTCCACTCAAGTAATCTCCGTACTCAGCTGTATTTGAAATCGAATAATGCATATTTGCAATTCCACCCTCTTGAATAAGGTCAGTTATTAACTTAGTCTCATGAAGGCATTCAAAATATGCCATCTCAGGGCTATAGCCTGCTTCAACAAGTGTTTCATATCCAGCTTTTATAAGAGCAGTAATACCTCCACATAAAACTGCTTGTTCACCAAATAGATCAGTCTCAGTTTCTTCCTTAAATGATGTCTCTAAAACACCAGCCCTAGTTCCTCCATTAGCCTTAGCATAAGATAGTGCAACATCTCTTGCTGAAAACTCTTGATCGGATAATGCATCTTTATACACAGCTATCAAAGAAGGGACGCCTCCACCATTTACATATGTGCTTCTTACAGTATGTCCAGGACCTTTTGGTGCAATCATAATTACACTATTTGAAGCTGCAGGAATAATTTTTTCAAAATGAATATTAAATCCATGAGCAAAAGCTAAAATTGCATTTGGTTTAAGGTTTGGTTGCACCTCTGATTCATAGATGTCTTTTTGAAATTCATCTGGAGCTAACACCATTATTAGATCTGAATTCTTTACTGCTTCAGATACTGTGTTAACTTTTAGGCCAGCTTCTTCTGCTTTCTTCCATGATGATGAATCCTCTCTAAGGGCTACAGTTACATCAACTCCTGACTCATGCAAATTATTTGCGTGAGCATGACCTTGTGAACCATAGCCCACAATTGCAACTTTCATGCCCTGAATAATTTCTATATTTGCGTCATCATCATAATAAATTTTCATCTAACAGAACTCCTTTTAAGTATGTTGTTTCTTCGTTACTGACAGCTATAACATCAATTAATTTATTTAGCTGTCTTAATATTTGTCTCATGAGCGAATCAGAAACAAAAGTTGTTATAGTTAATCTCGAGATTTCATTTTCTTTAAACTTAGTTTCTAGTTTTTCTTCAATAAATTTATATCTTGAAAAATCAGTTACCGGGTCAACATGCAGCGTTTCGATGTTATATCCTCTTTGATGAAAAAGTCCTACCACCCTTACCAGAGCACCAGGCTTGTTCTCCATGATCATAATGAGCTTTCTTTTAATCATGTCTTTTTATCCTTAGATAGCCACATATTCTCAAGACTATCGTTAGCAACAAGCATAGGGTAAACATGCTCTGAAGGGTCAACATATACATCTACAAAGACCAACTTATCTTTCATGGAAAAGGCCTTTTCTAGAGACTCTTTTAGTTCAGAATTTTTTTCTATCTTTATTCCAACATGTCCATATGACTCAGCAAGTTTTATAAAATCAGGTAAAGAGTTTTGATATGTGCTCTCAGAGTGCCTACCACCATAATTCATGTCTTGCCATTGCTTAACCATTCCAAGAGCTTCGTTGTTAATATTTATAATTTTGATTGGTAAATTATATTGAAAACATGTGGAAAGTTCTTGAATGCACATTTGAATACTTCCCTCTCCTGTAATACAAACAACTTCTTCATTTGGGAAGGCAAACTTAACACCCATAGCAGCAGGAAGACCAAAGCCCATTGTGCCTAGTCCGCCAGAATTTATCCATTTTCGAGGTTTATCAAAATGATAATATTGGGCAGCAAACATTTGATGTTGACCAACATCTGAAGTTACATATGCTTCCCCTTTGGTTATATTGTATACATGCTGAACGACGGCTTGAGGCAGTATTGAATTATTGTCAGACTCATCTTTATATAATTCATAGTTAAGCCCATGAGAAGATCTCCACTCTGCAATTTGAGAGTGCCATGGTTTTAATCTTTCAGAATCATAATCATCTAAATTATTCTTTAAGGTTTTAATGATCGCTTCTAAGGAATTTTTTACTTGGCCAAATACAGCTATATCAGCCTCAATAATTTTTGAAACAGAAGAATGATCAACATCCAAATGGATAATTTTTGCATCAGGTGAAAACTTAGAAGGGTTATTAGTAATTCTGTCATCAAATCTTGCACCTATAGCTATAATAAGATCAGCATTATGCATAGCCATGTTTGCTTGATAGGTACCATGCATTCCCAACATACCTAAAAATCTCTTATGTGTTGCTGGGTATATACCTAATCCCATTAATGTATTAGTAATTGGAGCATCTAAAATTTCATTCAACTCAAAAAGCTCTTTAAAAGCATTACTAGCAATAGCTCCTCCACCTGCATAAATTACAGGTTTATTTGCACTTATAATTGCTGCAACCGCTCTTTCAATTTGATTCTGCTCAGGCTCAATTGGAGGATTATATGATCGTATATTAGCTTTTTCAGGATACTCATAATCATAAAGTTTATCCGGTGCAGTCATATCTTTAGGTATATCAATAACAACTGGTCCAGGTCTTCCAGAGGTAGCCACATAAAATGCCTCTTTAATAATTTTAGGTATATCTTGAGCATCAAAGACCGTATAACTATGTTTAACGACTGGTCTTGAGATGCCAATCATGTCAGTTTCTTGGAAAGCATCAGTCCCAATTAAATGACTAGCAACCTGACCCGATATAACAACCATGGGAATCGAATCCATAAAAGCAGTAGCAATACCAGTTATCGCATTTGTTGCCCCAGGCCCAGATGTAACCAGTACCACTCCTGGTTTACCAGTAGCTCTTGCATACCCGTCTGCTGCATGAGTTGCACCTTGCTCATGTCTTACTAAGATATGATCGATTTTATCTTGTCTAAATATAGCATCATAAATATGCAAAGCTGCTCCGCCAGGATAGCCGAATATTAGCTCCACACCTTCATCATGAAGTGCGCGCATTAGCATGTCTGCGCCAGATAATTTCAAAATTACACCCAAATAACCAATAAGAATAGGGTTTATATTATTTTACTGGTTAAAAAACAAGTTTTTTTGGGTATTTAAGAATGTTTTTTTATATCAGTTATTAAATTTTGCATATCCTTAGGAAGAGGAAGCTCAAAAGATAACTCTTTTTCAGTTGTTGGACATGTGAAAGATAACAATCTAGCGTGAAGAGCTTGTCGAGGAAAAGATCTTATTATTTTAATTAACTTTTCGTTGGATCCTTTACCAATTGATTTACCAGGATCATATACCCTATCCCCTATTATCGGTAATTTTTTTGCGGATAGATGCACCCTAATTTGATGAGTCCTCCCAGTTTCAATGGCAATATCTAATATAGAATAATTCTTTATACTTTCGTTTAGTTTAACTCTTGTAATTGCCTCTTTACCATCCGACCTAATAGCCATCTTAGTTCTATTAAACCTATCCCTACCAATAGGCTCTTCTATAGAAAAACTACCAAGAGTAGAACCTACTACAACTGCAATATATTCTTTCTTAATACTTCTAGTTTGCATTTGATTGATGAAATAATTTCTAAATTTTTCATTCCTAGCTATTAATAGTACACCTGAAGTATCTTTATCTAGTCTATGGACAATGCCACTTCTTGGTAAGCTTGCTAACTCTGGAAATCTATAAATTAAACCATTTGCTAATGTCCCATCATAACAACCAGAGCCTGGATGCATTACAAGCCCAGGCGATTTATTAATTACAATGAAATCATCTGCTTCATAGTGAACATCAAAATTAATATTCTGCGCCTCCCATGAAACTTTTTTTTCTTCAATTGGGTTTATTTCGATTTCATCATTCTCTTGAACATATTCTTTAGGTTTTGATAAGTCTCCATTTATCAGAATTCTTCCATCTAGAATCCATTTTTTAATTTGTGTTCTTGAAAAATCTGGAAAAAGCTCTGATGCAGCTTTATCAACTCTAGTATTTGCCAGATCAAAAGGAACATTCTTAATAATTGTCATTCGAACTTTTTTAAAAAAAATTAATCTAAATATATGTTTTAAAACTCAATTAGCAATTATGCAGGTAAAATATGCAAAATATGAAAAAAATTAAATACATTATCTATCTACCCATTCTTGCCCTTGCATTTACAGGCTGTAATTCTGATGGCCCAGAGATTGAACAACCTGAGAAAATTTATTATGACCAAGCACAACGAAGAATGGCAGTAAATAATTTTTTTGGAGCAATTGAGTCTCTTGAGGCTATTGAAACAAGATATCCTTTTGGAAAATATGCAGAACAGGCTCAAGTGGAATTAATTTATGCTAACTTCATGAATTCTAATTATGAGGCTTCACATTCAGCAGCAGAAAAATTTATAAGACTGCACCCTAGACATCCTAACATTGACTATGCTTATTTCATGAAAGGCCTGTCTAGTTACACTCGTGATAATAGTCTTATGGTAAGAATGACAGATACAGATTTATCTAATAGAGACATAACTGGTGCGAAAGAATCCTTTGCAGAATTAACAGAATTTCTAACAAGATTTCCTGAAAGCCAATATGCCACATATGCAAAACAAAGAAATATTTATTTAAGGAATATGATTGCCAGGAACGAATTGGCTGCAGCTGACTATTACATGTCTATCGATGCTTATGTTGCTGCTATTAGAAGAGCAAAATATGTAATTGAAAATATACCTAATTCTAGTGAGAATTATAGAGCGTTAAGTATTCTTGAAAAGTCATATAAATCACTTGGCTACACAGATCTTTATGATGATGTAGTTAGAGTCCTTGAAATTAATTACCCAGATAAAGAAATATCTACATCTAATGATGATGGATGGTCATGGAATTTCTTAAGAAGCACTAAACCGAAGACCAATTAATTAAATGGTCTTCTTTAAGATTCTTCCATTATTGATTCTCTTAATAATATTCTTGATACCATTTTTTGCAAAAAAATACTTACAATTTCTCTTTACTAAAAATAAAGATGATAAAAATGAAGAAATAATTATGTGTGATAAATGTGGGACATACGTCCACGAATCTCTTTTAATCATCAAAAAAGGCAAAAATTTTTGCTCAGAAAACTGTCTTCCTTAGTACTTAATTTTTTTAAGATAAATAAACATGGCAGGTATATAAAGCAGAGCAGTCATTGTCGCGCCTAAAACTCCAATACTCATTGCCCATGCTAGTGGTCTAAAAAAGACACTTGCAAAAATTAAAGGTGCAAATCCTCCTAGGGTTGTGAGAGAGGTAGTAATAATGTGTCGAGTTGACCTTATAACTACTTCAACTAACTCAGCTTTTGATATTAATTTTTTTTCGGCCTCTTCTTTTATATGAGATAAAACTATAATTGAGTCATTAATTGAAAGTCCTATCAAACCCACAGCAGCTATCGTTCCAATAAAACCATAGTTTTGCTGTCCAATAAATAAACCTAAAAATGATAGTCCTATAGATA
>VMDH01000040.1 GCA_008080945.1 Gammaproteobacteria bacterium
GTGGTAGGCCATATCAATCCTGAGATCAGTGAAAACCCTGTGCTGACTATTGATATGGGCAAAATGAATTCTATGCTTAGTATTGATGCTGAAAGCCAAATAGCTACTTTTGGTGCAGGAACCCCTGGACCTCTTGTTGAAGAAGAACTTAAAAAGCATGGATTTACCCTTGGTCATTTTCCTCAATCATGGGAGCTTTCTACCATAGGTGGTTGGGTGGCCAGCCGATCAAGTGGCCAACAATCACTGCATTATGGACGCATAGAGAGTTTGTTTGCCGGAGGTAAAATTGAAACTCTCAATGGCACGATGGTCATACCAACGATTCCAGCATCCTCTGCAGGTCCAGATATTCGTGAGATGGTTCTAGGTTCTGAGGGCCGTCTAGGTATCATTACTGAAGTTAGCGTGCGCATCAGCCCGCTGCCAGAAAAAGAAAAGTTTCAGGTTGTCTTTTTTCCTTCCTGGGAAATAGGCTTAAGTGCAGCAAGAGAGCTTATGCAACAAAGAGTTGCACTCTCGATGATTCGATTGAGTAATGCCCTTGAAACCACAAGCCTGTTATACATGGGTGCAGGCAGCGACAGCAGTGGAGTTGTGAAGTTAGAACAAACCTTGGCTGAAAAAGGCATTGGAGAAGGAAAAGTTATGATGACCTTTGGAGTCACTGGCTCTGTACGTCATTGTGATGCTGCTCGCGAGCTAGCTATTGAGCATTGTACTGCTGTGGGTGGTGTTATGGATGAATCTGGACTTGGAGAAAATTGGGCCCATGGCAGATTCCGCGCACCTTACCTAAGAGATCCTCTGGGTGCAGAAGGTTATATTGTAGATACCATGGAAACAGCGGTAGATTGGTCAAAGGTTTCCCAAGCTACCGATGCTATTGAAGAAGCCTTACGCTCAGCATTAGCTGATGAAAATGAACAAGTCTATGCTTACTCGCATTTGTCGCATCTCTATCGTCAAGGATCAAGCATCTATACCACCTATCTCTTTCGCTTAGGTGAGAGTTATGAACAAGGGATGCAGCGTTGGAAAAAATTAAAAAAAGCAGGAGCTGGAGCAATAGTTGCTCAGGGTGGGACTATTAGTCATCACCATGGCGTTGGAAGTGATCATAAAGACTATTTAAATGCAGAAAAAGGCGATCTAGGGATTGCTGCCATCGCTAGCCTATGTAATCAATTTGATCCCAAGGGCCAAATGAACCCAGGAAAATTGCTCCCCGATATGAAGGATTGAGCTCATATGAGAGGATTTACAAAGCGTGATCAATTACTCTCTAAAATGCGAGCTGGAGAGAATCTAGATTGGGATGTGATCATTATTGGGGGAGGTATTACGGGTGCAGGCGTTCTTCGTGAATCTTGTCGGAGAGGCTACAAAACACTATTAATAGAGCAACAAGATTTCTCATGGGGAACCTCCAGCCGATCCTCCAAGATGGTTCACGGGGGATTAAGGTATCTTGCGTCAGGCGATTTAAAGCTTACCAAAGAATCTGTTCAAGAGAGGCAAAGATTATTAACAGAAGCTCCCGGATTAGTGGACCCCATTTCTTTTTACTTCACCTTCAGGAAGGGAAAGTTTCCTGGGCGCATTGCTATGAAGATTATTCTAACTATCTATGATTTTTTTGCTGGCGCTCAAGATAATAAATATTGCAGCAACAATGAACTGTTAAGTCGCTTTGAAGGCCTTGATGATAACAAGCTTCAAGGCGGAAGCCGTTATACAGATGCCATCGTTGATGACTCTCGATTGGTTCTTAGAGTTCTGCAAGACAGCATAGATGATGGAGGTGAAGCCCTGAGTTACACAAAGGTTAAAAATCTATTATTAGAAGATGAAAAAGTTTGTGGCGTCACCATTGAAGATAAAGACTTTTCGAGCTCTATTAATCTTAAAGCCTCAGTTGTTATAAATGCCACTGGCGCTTGGGCTGATCGAATAAGAAATATTGTTAACAAAGAGGAGCGCATCAGGCCCTTACGTGGAAGCCATATCATTATTCCAAAATTTCTTTACCCAATGCAAGATGTCATGACCTTTCTCCATGCCGATGATAAGAGGGGTGTCTTTGTTTACCCTTGGGAGGGAACGACTGTTGTTGGAACTACAGATTTAGATCATTCTGAGGACTTGGATGTCGAGGCTAGCATTTCTGAAGTTGAGGTGGATTATCTTCTCAAGGCTTTTAATACCGAGTTCCCCAAGCATGCCATAAAGCGGAGCGATATCTTATCAACTTGGGCAGGAGTAAGGCCTGTGATTGGAACAGAAAAAAGCAAAGACCCCTCCAAAGAGAGACGAGATCATGCAGTTTGGTCGGATCATGGACTCATTACGGTGACAGGTGGCAAGCTCACTACTTTTCGATTGATTGCATTAGACGCTCTAACTGCAGCTAAAGACAACCTTCCTCCAGCTCAAGACTTTTCTAGCGATAAAGTTTTTCTTACCCCTGAAGTCTCTTCTGAGTCATTGTTTCCAGAAAACCCGAGTTGGGGGCAACGTCTTCTTGGCAGGTATGGAGAGAGGGCTATTGAATTAGTTAATGGCAGTTCTCCTGAGGAAAGAGTAAACCTTGGAGATACTGAATTTACATTAGCTGAATGCAGATGGGCACTACAATTCGAAGCTGTTGAGCACCTTGATGACCTTTTGCTAAGAAGAACACGCCTAGGAATGTGTCTTCCCAACGGCGGTGCTGAGCTTTATCCTGTATTACAGGAAATGTGTTCAAATTTATTAGGTTGGGATGAGGGACGCTGGAACTCTGAATTAAATCGATATGAAGCAATCTGGAAAAAGCATTACAGCCTTCCAAGTATTCATTGAGGTAATGTGGGTATGAGCGAGCCATATTTTTTAAGTATCGATAATGGTACCCAAAGTGTTCGTGCCATTGTTTTTGATGGAAAAGGCCAACTTATTGCTAAGAGTAAAGTTGAGATAGAGCCTTATTTTTCATCTCAGAAAGGATGGGCTGAACAGCATGCTGATTATTTTTGGGAATCCCTTTGCCAAGCCTGTCATAAATTATGGCCTGAGTTACCAGTGCCAAAGGAGCAAATCGCTGCAGTCTCAGTAACTACCCAGCGAGCTACCATTGTTGCCATGGGCGAGGATAACAAGCCTTTGAGACCTGCGATAAGTTGGTTAGATCAAAGGCAAGTGGATACAAAACCAAAGCTCAAAAAAATTGAGTCAGTATTAATGAGTTTAATCAGAGCCAAGCCATTGGTAGATTTAATGCATGCACAAGCAGAAGCAAACTGGATGGAGCAAAATGAGCCTGATCTTTGGAAAAGGGTGCACAAATTTCTACTTCTATCGGGTTTTCATAACTACAAGCTAACAGGTAAATACCATGATGCTATTGCGAGCACGGTGGGTTTTGTTCCCTTTGAATATAAAACGCAACAGTGGGCAAATGCCAATGATTGGAAATGGAGAGCAATGCCCATTCGTCAGGAAATGCTGCCTAAGGTAATGCCTGCAGGATCTGTGCTTGGAGAGATAACTACAAACGCCTCTGAGGCAACTGGTATCCCGGTTGGCATCCCCCTAATTGCCAGCGGCTCGGATAAAGCATGCGAGGTCTTGGGTACGGGTTGTATTGATAATGAAACAGGTAGTTTAAGCTATGGAAGCTTAGCTACGCTTAACATTACTTCTGATAAATATCTTGAGGCCATACCTTTTTACCCAGCCTATCCTGGCGTGATTCCTAATACATTTAACATTGAGATGATGGTCCAGCGGGGATACTGGATGGTAAGTTGGTTTAAAAAAGAGTTTGGGCTTAAAGAGCAACAATTGGCTGCTCAAAAGGGGGTTTCACCCGAATCTTTATTTGATGAATTAATTGCTAACGTTCCAGCTGGTTCGAATGGTTTGATGCTGCAACCCTATTGGTCACCATCCAATGGTGATGGGCCCGAGACTAGAGGTGCCATCATTGGGTTCAATGAAGATCACACAAGAGCACACCTTTATAGAGCAATGATTGAAGGCCTTACCTTCGCCTTAAGAGAAAGCAAAGAGATATTAGAAAAAAGAACAAAGAAATCTGTATCTCGCTTAGTGGTATCCGGTGGCGGATCTCAAAGTGATGAGGTAATGCAAATCACTGCAGATATCTTTGGTATGCCAGTTTTTAGACCGCATACCTTTGAAACGTCTTCTTTAGGGGCAGCCATTGCGAGCGCTGTTGGTATAGGCCTATATCCTGATTTTTCTTCAGCAGTTGATAAAATGACTCATCAAGGTGATAGGTTTGATCCAGTGGATGCTAATAAAGAAATTTATAATGAGCTATATCATAAGGTGTATAAAAAGATGTATAGCCACCTTAAGCCAAGCTATGAAGCAATTTGGTCTATTACGAACAGATCTTAGAATAAATTAATATTAAATCGGGGATAAAACAATGATAGGTAAGGTTAAAGAATTTTTTCGTATATTAGGTGAACTCAAATACATGATCCCTGTTATGAGATACAAATGGCCATCTGGAGATGATAGAGCTTCGTTGGCACATACATTTCAAGCAACCACTGAGAAATTTCCAGATAGAGCTTTTATTTATTTCGAAGAGGAAACCTGGACCTATGCTCAAGCTAATAAAGCTGCAAATAGTATGGCCCGTTATCTTGCCGACCATGGTGTTAAACATGGAGACAGAGTCGTCATGTTTATGGAAAACAGACCTTATTTTGCTATCACTTTAATTGCTTTAAATAAAATTGGTGCTATTGGAGTTCTCATTAATACCAGCTTAACTGGCGACCCTCTGATTCATTGCATCAATTCTTCTGATTCAGTGAAGTGTATTGTGGGTGCTGAAAGGGCACAGCCATTGGAAGAGGTGCTAGATAAAATCAATATTGTGCAGAAAGAGGATATTTTGTGGGTAGAGGATACGCCCGAATATTCATTACCAAACTGGGCTACTGACTTAAAGGCGGGAATCGATTTCGATATGACAGACAACTTGCCTGAAACAGACAAAGTAACTGCTCAAGACATTGCTTGTTATATTTTTACCTCTGGTACAACAGGAGTACCAAAGGCAGCCATACTCCCTAACGCAAAACTTGTTGCAGCATCGGTAAATATCACTATGGCTGGATACAGAATCAATGAAGAGGATTGTATGTATAACTGCCTGCCTCTTTATCATTCTACTGGCTTGATGTTGGGACTTGTTGCCGCCATTCAAGTTGGTGCGGCATCCTTTGTTAAAAGAAAATTTTCAGCATCTTCCTTTTGGGAAGAAGCCCAACGCTTTAATACTACTGCTTTAGTTTATATTGGAGAGCTTTGCAGATATCTAGCCAATCAAGAGCCCAGTGAGGCAGAAAAAAATAACCCAATAGTCAGTATGGTTGGCAATGGGCTAAGACCTGATGTTTGGGATGAATTTAGAGATCGCTTTAAAGTGGAGCGCATCATTGAAATTTATGGTGCAAGTGAAGGGAATGCCTTATTCATAAATCTATTCAATAAAGATAAAACGATTGGTATGACTAGTGCAGATGTTGCACTTATTGAATACGATGTTGCCGATGATGAGATCATCAAGAATGCTGATGGGACATGTAAAAAAATCATGAATGAAGATCCTGGTTTGCTAATTGTAAAAATTGGCCCTAATGCCGTATTCAATGGTTATACCGATGCCCAAGCAAGTGAGAAGAAAATTCTTAGAGATGTCTTTGAGGAGGGCGATGCCTGGTTTAATACAGGAGACTTAATTAGAAAAGTTGATGTGGGCTTTGCTCTTGGCAAGGAGCACTATCAATTTGTAGATAGAATCGGGGATACTTTTAGATGGAAATCTGAAAATGTTTCTACCAATGAGGTTGGCGAAATCCTAAACGGATATCATGATGTAAACATGTCAAATGTTTACGGGGTAAAAATTCCTGGATGCGAGGGAAGAGCAGGAATGGTTGCTTTCAGTCTAGAGAATAGAGAGCATTTTAATTGGGATGAATTTTCCGCTTATGTAGAAAACAATTTACCCAAATACGCTCGACCTATTTTTGTGCGCATCATCGAGGAGATGGATACGACTGGAACTTTTAAGCTCAAAAAAAATGATTTAAGAGAACAAGCATTTGATATTACTTCTATTACAGACACAGTCTATTGCTTGAAACCCAACTCTAATACATACCAACCTCTTGATAATGATTGGTTAGAACAGATTAATTCTGAGGCTGCTGGCTATTAAGTTTTATGGGTGAATTTAAAGATCAGGGCGGGGCTGCATCAATGTCACCAAGCCCGATTTTTAGATGGTTATCCTCAAAAGTTATCTCAAGATTTGCTAGCTTAGAAGCGCAACTGAAAAGACATAAACTTGCTGAAAAAGAAAGGCAAAACAATAACTTAAATCATTGCATAGAGTATTTTCATCAAGTTGAAGATGGTTACAGTTATCTTGCCTCTCAATGCCTAGAGAAGCTTGCAAGGAAATATGATGTAAGCATTAGATGCCATCTTGTTTCTGGCCCTGTTGGAAAAAATAGCGCAGAACCTGATTTGCTTCTTAAGCTATCTGCCTATGATTCTAGTTTAATCGCAAGCCAATACGATTTAGCTTTTCCTTCTTCCAATACATTGCCCCAATCGGTC
>VMDH01000080.1 GCA_008080945.1 Gammaproteobacteria bacterium
TCTCCTGCAGGAGTCAGAATATTAGAAGAATAGCCAAGATGATACTTTACATCGCCTGTGCTAGCTTTTTTTAACATGTAATCCTCTTCAAAGGCAGCAAGAAGCTCTCCGGGCGTCTTGCCCAATACATTTACTAATAAATTTAAACGTCCCCTGTGAGCCATACCAATACAAATTTGTTGTGCGCCAAAAATTCCGCAATTTTGAATTAAAGAATCAACAAGCGGAATTAAAGACTCAGCACCCTCAATTCCAAAACGCTTCATTCCTGGATATTTTGATGACAAAAATTTTGCTAAACCATCAGCGGAACATAACCTTTGATAGATATACTTTTGCTCTTCTGGCTTGAATGAAACAGATCCAATTAAAGGCTCTAT
Source organism: Gammaproteobacteria bacterium (assembly GCA_008080945.1). GTDB lineage: Bacteria > Pseudomonadota > Gammaproteobacteria > Magnimaribacterales > D2472 > VMDH01. The sequence continues at coordinate 381 of VMDH01000080.1, forward strand.
CCTCTCTTGAAACCATTTTCTTTCAGAGTTGTTTGTGATGTGATGATATTCAATGCCAAGTTGACCACAGTATATTGAATTTAGAGCACCAAAGATTTCTTCAAGACTAGCAGAGGTCTTTCCAATATTAAGGGTATCGGTTTGAAATATTTTATTCAAATCACCTTGGGTCAAACCATGAAAATCAAGTGCAAGATCTTCAGATGGGATAATCTCACTGATACCCAACGGATCTAAATTAGCCTTTGTATGCCCTCTATGACGATAAGCTTGAATCAGTTGAATAACTTTGATTTGTTTTTCGTTAACAGGCGTTACTTGTACAGAGGAATGCTTATTTTTGGGTAGATTTTTAAATTTTTGAACAATAGCCTTATGAGATGTATCACTTTTGGTTTTACTGCCAGGAAGCGCATCAAAATAAGATTTCCAGTCAGCTGAAAGAGAACTCGGGTCATCTAAGTACTGTTCATAAAGATTCTCAAGGTAAGCAGTATTGGAACCAGAAGTATGGGAGCTCTGCAGTAAATCTGCCATTGAAGACATGTTAAGCCTGCTCGATTACCCTAATAGGCTCAACAGCTTTTGTTGAATCCTTGAGAAGCATACTTTTGATATTGCCAATTGCTTTGTTAGGGTTCAGCCCTTTAGGGCAAACGCTCACACAATTCATAATACCGTGGCATCTATAAACACTAAAAGGGTCAGATAGAGCCTCAAGCCTTTCTTCAGTTCTAGAGTCTCTGGTATCGGCTATAAATCTGTAAGCCTGCAATAAAGCAGCCGGCCCGACAAATTTATCTGGATTCCACCAAAATGAAGGGCAACTTGTTGAGCAGCAAGCACACAAAATACACTCATAGAGGCCGTCTAATTTATCTCTATCTTCTGGGCTTTGTAATCGCTCAATCTCAGGTGGGGTCGAATCATTTTGCAGGAATGGTTTAATCTTTTCATACTGAGCATAGAATTCTTCCATATCAACAACAAGATCTCTAATAACAGGTAAACCAGGCAAGGGCCTAAGATCCAATTTATTGCCTTTCAATACCTGCGACAAAGGAGTAATGCACGCTAACCCATTCTTTCCATTAATGTTCATACCATCAGAACCGCAAACCCCTTCCCTACAGGAGCGTCTATATGAAATAGTTGGATCTTGTTCTTTAAGTAGATTGAGTAATTCAAGAACCATGATGTCTCTTTCAGGTTTAGCAAAGTTAAAAGTCTGCATATAAGGAAACGCATCAGTTTCAGCATTGAATCTATAAATATTAATCTCTAATTGCATCTTAATAAGTCCTGATCTTTGGAGGAAAAGCTTCAACCTGTGATGGTTTAAAATTTACACCTCTTTTGCCAAGTGACTTTTGAATAGGATTGTACAGAGAATGACATAGCCAATTCTCATCATCTCTCTCTGGAAAATCATCTCTAGCATGAGCTCCTCTGCTCTCTGGTCTTTCTAAGGCAGAAATAGCAGTTGCCTCAGCAACTTCGAAGAGGTTTTGTAATTCAAGGGCTTCTACTCTATTGGTATTAAAAGAATTACTCTTATCTTTTAAATGCAAATTATTTATTTTTTCTCTTATTTCGTTAAGAGACTGCACTCCTTTTTCCATAAATTCGCCTCTTCTAAATACACCAAAATAATTCTGCATTACTTCTTGGAGTTCTCTTTTGACTTCTGCAACTTCATATCCTGAAGCCGAATCATTTAGTTTATTGAACCTAGTTAGAGCTCTATCAATATCCTCTGAGCTTGGATCATCGCAACCTCCACCGGATTGAATATCCTCGTGAATAAATTTTCCAGCTGCTCTTCCAAATACAACCAAATCAAGTAATGAGTTACCACCCAGTCTATTAGCACCATGAACAGATACACATGCAGCTTCACCAACTGAAAATAAACCCTGAACAACTTGATCTTCGCCATTGCTTTGCGAGAAAGCTTGCCCATGAATATTAGTTGGGGTACCACCCATCATATAGTGACATGTGGGTACTACAGGGATTGGCTCGTAGACAGGATCTACATGAGCAAATGTTTTTGAAAGTTCACAAATGCCAGGGAGCTTAGCATCAAGGACATCCTTACCAAGATGATCAAGTTTAAGAAATACGTGATCTTTATTCTCCCCACACCCTCTTCCCTCGATAATCTCAAGAACCATGGATCTTGCAACAACATCTCTACCGGCCAAATCTTTTGCAGTGGGGGCATATCTTTCCATGAATCTCTCGCCTTCAGAGTTAACTAAATATCCACCCTCTCCTCTACAGCCCTCAGTAACGAGCGAACCCGCACCATAAATTCCAGTTGGGTGGAATTGCCACATCTCCATATCCTGAGCAGGAAAACCTGCTCTTAGAGCCATACCAAGACCATCTCCAGTATTAATTAATGCATTTGTAGTGGAGGCATAAATTCTCCCAGCACCACCTGTGGCTAAAACAGTAGCTTGAGCTCTAAGAAATGCAATCTCACCACTTTCTATTGAGAATGCAATAACTCCGCATACTGCATTGTTAGCGTTAGTTACCAAATCAACAGCAAACCATTCATTAAGAAAATTTGTGCCTTCTTTTACATTATTCTGGTAAAGAGTATGCAATAAAGCATGGCCGGTTCTATCTGCAGCTGCACAGGTTCTGGCAGCCTGGCCTCCTTTGCCGAAATCTTTAGATTGGCCGCCAAAGGGTCTTTGATAAATTCTTCCATTTTCAGTTCTAGAAAAAGGCAACCCCATATGCTCAAGTTCAAAAACTGCTTTAGGGCCCTCAGAGCACATATACTCAATAGCATCTTGATCACCAATATAATCTGAACCTTTGACAGTATCATACATATGCCATCTCCAATCATCATTTGGATCTGCGCTTTGAATAGCGCATGTAATGCCACCTTGAGCTGATACAGTATGAGATCTGGTAGGGAATACTTTTGATATTACTGCTGTATTAAGACCAGATTTTGCTAGTTCAAGAGAAGCTCTCATTCCTGAGCCTCCTCCACCAACAATCAGTGCGTCGAAATTTAAAACTTTAAGATTTGTAGAATTAACATCGCCCATAATTAAAACCAAATTAGCAGAAAATAAAAAATAGTTACAAAGACTCCTAAAGCAAAGAAAATTATCTCGTAAATCTTTCTAATTAGATTTGCTTTACTTGATAAACTGAGGGATAAAAACCCTAGCGTTCTAACAGTTAGATAATCAGTGCCAACTGCCCACATTCCAGCAAAACCATGAAGGGCTGCTAAAAAAACAAACATCGATAGGCAAGATTTAAAAAAATAACTGTTATTGAGAAATTCGAAAGAGTAGCTTCCAATAAAAAATAAATACTCTAAATATCCCACAAAAAATAAAAAATAAAGAGCAGAATATCTTTGCATCTTCCATATTAACCTTCCAAGTTTCATAGAAGCACACTCGCTGTTAGAAACCCATTTATCAAGAACAAAATTAATGCCACTTGAGAGGAGATATTTGAACTATTCAATGTTTCTGGTAACACATGAAAATCGTGTAAAAGATGCCGCAAACCAGCAAACATATGATATTGAAAAATTAAAATACAAAAAAGGACAAATGTTCTGAATATGAAATTATCTTGATAAAAAGCTAAAAATTCTAAATAACTATCCTCAGATGAGACAAGATAAGTAAATATAACAAGAGAGACAGGTATAACTAATAGAAATAAGGCTACCCCAGAAACACGATGTGTAATTGACATAAAAGCAGATAATGGAAGCCTAATCTTGAGCAAATTAATAAAAACTGGTTTTATAGACATTTGTTGATTTATGGGGGTAATTTATATTGAATTATAAATGAGATCTATGAAAATGTGTTACCTTTTCTTGGATTTTACATGTTTCATTAATCTCTTTTTCTTTTTAATTTGCCTATCGGTAAGGACTTGTTTTTTGTTACTGAATGGATTCTCAGATTTTTTGAAAATAAGTTTCAATGTAACGCCCTGCAAATGCAGAGATTTATTAAAGCTTTTTTCTAAAAATCTCTTGAAGTTAGAAGGCACGCTGGTATTTGTTACATTTCCATGCAGAATCAAGGTAGTTGGATTATTGCCACCAAAATTTACAAATTTTATTTTTATTTCTCTCCCCTTAATACCGGGAACATTAATATTTTCTAAAAAACCATTTAAAAGCTTATTTAATTTGGGCGTTGTAAAAGATTTATTTGCCCGCTGATGCAAAGCAGTAATGGCATTTAGAGCTTTGCTGATTCCTTGTCTTTTTAGTGCAGAAATTTCAATTAGCTCAATATTTTCAAATATAGGATGTTGCAATTCTTTGCACTTTAAAAATTCTTTCCTTTCATTACTGTTTAAAAGGTCAAATTTATTTAGAAAAATAATGCACGGCTTTCCAGTTTGTTTTGCCAAATTTATTATTCTTATGTCTTGGTCTACTATCCCTTCCTTAGCGTCTACAATAACTGCAGCAACATCTGCAATTTCAACAGCTTGAATAGCTTTTACAAATGAAAAATATTCTACTTTTTCAGTTTTCTTATTTTTCCTTCTAATACCAGCTGTATCAATCAGGCTAAATTTTTGATCTTTGTAGTCAAATTCAATTTCAATTGAGTCAATAGTTGTTCCAGCTATCTCAGATGTAATAAGTTTATTTTCTCTAATAATTGTATTTGCAAGAGTTGATTTCCCTGCATTGGGTCTTCCTATTAAAGCGAACTTTAAAGAATGGCTATCAAACTCCTCGGCTATATTTGGTGCCTGAGTATAAATAAGTTCGTTGACTTCATCCAAGTTGATAGAGTGCTCCGCGCTTATACTTAAAAATGTATTTATTCCATTTTTTGCTAAATCAGCTATAGCATCCTTTTTCTTTAGATCTGCTTTGTTAGACAATACAAAAAATGGTTTATTAAGTTTCCTGAGATTTTGAAGAATACTAAGATCATAGCTATCTAGGACTTCTGAACCATCAATAACAAATAATACAATTGATGACTCTTCCGCAGCCTGCCATGCTTGTTGGGATACCTTTCCAGAAAAACCATCAATATTTCCAATGCCGCCAGTATCAACTAGAAAGAATTTTTTATTCTTGATAGAAATAAAGCTATAGTTCCTGTCTCTAGTTAATCCAGGGAAATCAGAGACAATAGACTTTCTGGAACGTGTTAGCTTATTAAAAAGAGATGATTTACCTACGTTGGGTTTACCAATGATTGCAATTGATTCAAGCATAATCTATCCATCACTAATTAATAGATATTATAGAGAGATCCTCATCAACAACAAAAACAGCATCTCCACGATTAACAATGCTTTTAATTGCTTTACTTGAAATTTTCTTTCGACCTAGAGTAATACCATTGAGTGCATCAATGATATGAAGATAGCCCTCTAAGTCTCCGACCAAGATATTGCCATTAAACTCAACAGCGTTACTAAGCTTTCTTCGTAAGTATTCCTCATTTAGCCATGATTGTTGTAACGTTCTGTTTGAAAAGGAAAGGATAGATCCATTATCTTGAATGATTACAATCATATTATTAAGAACCAAGGGTGGAACCAAACTAGAAGCTTCTTCAGCCCATACTTGTCTTTGTTGCGCTAAATCGTATATTGAAATATTTCCTTGATAGTTTGTTGCGTACATCAATGAATCAATAACAACTGGTCGTGAATGTGAATCAATAAGATTTTCTAATTCTGAAGCTCCCTTTATGTAGGATATGGGTGAGTCCCATATTAAAAATCCAGTATTCAATTGAAAAACCCCGATCCTGCCATTATCAAAAGTAGAAATAACATTGCCTTGAGATAAGATGGGCGAGCTTGTCCCACGGACTGTAAGCGGGGGTAGCTGTGATCGAAATGACCATACTCTTTCGCCAGTGCTCATGCTATATGCTTGAAGCTCACCCCCAGAAGTTCTTGTAACTACAAATCGGGCATCAATTACAGGATTTGCTAAAACCTCTGAGCCAGTGTTACTAGACCAATCAATTGATTTGCTATCAATATCAAATAAATAAAGATTCCCTTGCGTATCTGAAAAAGCAAGCTTACCAAAGCCATACGCAACCCCAACTGATAGTTGAAAGT
>VMDH01000025.1 GCA_008080945.1 Gammaproteobacteria bacterium
AGCTCAGATGGTTTTCTATTATTTTCTCGATTCATATGGGCATTATATCGCTATAATGAAGAGGTATTTAATCAAATAGGGATGTGAAATGACAAAGAGCAAATTTTATATGCTTTTCTGTGCCTTTTTCTTAGTTGTTGGATGTGAAAAAGCTGACATCAAAGAAGAATCGCTCCAAACAGAATTTCAAGCATTTTTATCAACCTATCAACCTATGGCGTCAGAAAATATTGTAATTGTTAATGCCAATATGTTTGATGGGCTTGGCAATGAATTCAAAGACTACGATATTTTAATTAAAGATGGCAAGATTCAAGAAATTGGGCCAGATCTTGTAATAGATGGTTCAGAAGTAATTGATGCACAGGGTAAATGGGTAACTCCAGGCATTATAGACATTCATTCGCACATGGGTGTTTATCCTGCTCCAGGAGTTAGAACTAGTTCAGATGGGAATGAAGCCACTGCTCCAGTTACAGCTGAAGTTTGGGCAGAACATTCAGTTTGGACTCAAGATCCACAATTTGTATTAGCCTTGAAAGGAGGCATCACTTCTTTTCATGTCTTACCAGGATCAGCAAATCTTATGGGTGGAAGAGGGGCAACCTTTAAGAATGTTCCTAACAATTCTATCCAAGCTATGAAATTTCCAAACGCTCCTCATTCCTTAAAGATGGCATGCGGAGAAAATCCCAAAAGAGTATACGGAAGCAGGGGGCAGTCTCCTGCTACCAGAATGGGGAACATGGCAGGTTACAGAAAAGCCTGGATTGATGCCGAGAGGTATTATGAAGATATCCAAGAAGGCAAAGATACTAAGCGTGACCTAAGAAACGATACTTTAGCCGGAGTATTGAGTGGCGATATATTGGTTCAAAATCATTGCTACAGAGCCGATGAAATGATGATGATGATTGAGATGTCAAAAGAGTTTGATTATCAAATAACTACTTTCCATCATGCTGTGGAAGCTTATAAGGTTGCAGATGCTTTAGCAGAGCATGGAATTTGTGCAGCTATGTGGGCAGATTGGTGGGGATTTAAGCATGAGGCATACGATATGGTCCAAGCCAACATCGCTATAGTGGACCAAGCAAGAGGAGGATCCGGCTGCGCTATAGTCCACTCAGACGATGAGGTTGGGATCCAACATCTTAACCAAGAGGCAGCTAAAGCAATGGCTGCAGGAAATAGAGCTGGTTATGATATTTCTGAAGCGAGGGCCATGAAATGGATTACCTATAATCCTGCCAAGGCTGCCGGAATCCTGGATCAGACAGGTACATTGGAAGTTGGAAAAGATGCAGATGTAGTTTTATGGTCAGGCAATCCATTTAGCGTTTATTCCAAAGCTGAGAAAGTATTTATCGACGGTGCTCTGGCTTACGATCGTGATGATCCTAAGAAGAGACCTGTTACAGATTTCGAGCTTGGCATACTAAACCCAAATTCTGCGAGGATAGAGTCATGAGAAAATCATTATTTATTTTGTGTATCTTTTTTTCATTTAGTTCTTCTATTAAAGCCGAGCTATTAATAACTCAAGCCAATGTCCATGTAGGGGATGGCACAGATGCTTTCACTGCAGATATCTTAATTAAAGACGGAGTTATTCAACGTATAGCTACCAATATCTCAGCTCAGAGCAATTGGGAAATAATAGATGCAGGTGGCTTAAATGTGACCCCTGGACTTATTTCTCCTACTTCTAATATTGGTATTGTTGAAATCAATGCCTTAGATGTTACCAGAGATGATGAAAGTGAATTCTTGAAGTCAGGGTTTAGTGTATTTCATGCATATAATCCAAATTCCACACTTATTCCATGGAACAGATCGAATGGGGTAACTGGAACTATATCTACTCCATCATGGCGTTCTTTTCCTTTGTGGGGAATGGGATCTTATTTCTTGCTTGATGCCTCTATGAATATTACAGGTCTTAAAGATGTTGCCATGTATGGAAGGCTTGGATCATCTGGAAGATCCAGAGCAGAAGATATTTTGGTATTTGAAGCATTGTTTAAATTAGCAATGACCATTGATATTGATGATATTGAGGATGAGCTCGATGATTCTCATTTGGCTGAGAAGTTTGAATTACAGCCCGAAGACATTCTTGCCATACGAAGACTTATTGAAGAAAAACTTCCTTTTGTTTTAGAAACGAACAGAGCTGCAGATATTCTTCAAGCCATTAGACTCAAGAATACTTTTGGCTTGAACTTAATTCTGGCAAGCGTAGAGGAGGCTCCTTTAGTTCTTGAAGCTTTGGCTGCTGCAGATATTCCAGTTATCATCGACCCAATGGATAATATTCCAGATTCATTTGATGAGCTTGCCTCCAGTCTAGATCTTGCTGGAACATTGGACCAAGCAGGAATAACGATAATGTTTAGCACCCAACGAAGCCATAACTATCATCTTATGCGACAAGGTGCAGGCAATGCGGTTGCCTATGGCATGGATTACAACAATGCTATTAAAGGTATGACCAAAGCCGTTGCAGATATTTTTAGGATTCCTAACAGAGGATCTGTGCAGGTAGGTAATTATGCGGACTTAGTGGTTTGGGATGGCGATCCGCTGGAGCCATCTACATTTCCTAAATATGTTTTCATCAATGGTGAAAGCATGGATTTAACCACACGTTCAACCAGGTTAACTGAAAGGTATTCTAAAGAGACCTCAAAACCGAGATCGTATTTACATTAATTTATTAGTTTAGATTTGACGGCAGCGCTGACGATTCCCATGTCAGCCTTGCCGTTGAGCAAGGGTTTAAGAGCTCCCATAACTTTTCCCATGTCTTGGGGAGAAGTTGCACCTAGTGATGCAATAGCCTCATTGATATGAATATCTATTTCCTCTTCAGATAATTGAGCTGGTAGGTATGTGGTAATAATCTCTAATTCGTTTATTTCTATGGAAGCTAAGTCTTCTCTTCCACCTTGTTGAAACTGCTGAATTGAGTCTTTTCTTTGTTTTGCCATCTTATTTAGAATAGAAATCACATCATCATCTGAAACTGTAATTTTTTTATCTACTTCTAATTGCTTAATTTCAGCTGAAATCATGCGAAGAGTATCCCTCAAAGTATTATTTTTATTAAGCATGGCTTGCTTAATATCGTTGGTGATGGTTTCTTTAAGAGACAATTATCTGAAGGCACGTTGACGAGAGCGAGCAAATCCAAATCTTCTATTGGTTTTTTTAGCGCGCTTAACAGCAGCAGCCATTTTTCTTTTTCTCATCTCTGTAGGCTTTTCATAAAACTCACGCTTGCGAATCTCAGGAAGAATTCCTGCTTTCTCGCACGCTCTCTTGAATTTTCTGAGACCAACGTCAAAATATTCTGTTTCTTTTATATATACTGAAGGCATAATTAAGTTGCGTATTTTATGCAGTTTAGGGTGTAAAAGTAAAGGAAAAATTTAATATGTTAACTCTTGGTATAGAAACCTCTTGTGACGAAACAGCGCTGGCTGTTTATGACCCAGAGCATGGCATCATAGCTGAGGCGATTTACTCTCAAATTGATTTACATGCCATGTATGGAGGAGTGGTACCTGAACTAGCTTCCAGGGATCATTGTCAAAAAATACTTCCATTACTGGAAAACAATATTCTAAATACAGTTGATATTCAGGATATACAACTCATTGCCTATACTGCTGGACCAGGATTAGGAGGAGCCTTACTGATAGGTGAAAGCTTTGCACAGGGGTTGGCAATTGCGCTGAATCTTCCGCTCATTGGAGTTAATCATCTTGAGGGTCATCTGCAAGCACCATTCCTTAATCAAAATGAAGTTAGACATCCATTGCTTACCTTGCTGGTATCTGGAGGGCATTCAATGATTATTGATGTTGCTGATTTGGGTCAATATACTATTTTAGGAGAGTCACGTGACGATGCAGTTGGGGAAGCTTTTGATAAAGTAGCAAAATTACTCGACCTGCGTTACCCAGGAGGGCCAGAGATAGAGAAGCTCGCTCAAAACGGGGAATTAGGAGTTTTTAATTTTCCTATCCCTCTGGCAGATAAAGATACCTTTGATATGAGTTTTAGCGGGCTCAAAACTTCGGTATTGTATGCGTTACAGGATATTAAGACTCCTTCAGATCAAGATAAAGCAAATATTGCAATCGCTTTTCAAGAGGCTGCAACTTCAGCCCTTGCTAAAAAAGTTCATAAGGCCCTTACTCATACCAAAAGACCTCTTTTAGTCTGTACCGGAGGAGTTGCTGCTAATAAGGTATTGCGAAGTAAATTAACTGAGATAGCTAAGAATTGCGCTGCTGAAATCTTATTTCCAGAGCTGAAACATTGTACTGATAATGCTGCCATGATAGCTTATGTTGGCTATTTAAGAAGAAAAGAAGCTTCTCGAAGCTTTCAATCTATAGTTAAATCAAGGTGGCCACTAAAAACACTTTCTAGTATTCATGGATAAAGTATTTATTAAAGATCTGCGTGCACAAGCAATCATTGGAATCTTTGATTGGGAAAGAGAGGTGCGCCAAGAAATTAAAATGGATTTTGAGTTTGATTTTAGTTGTTTGAAAGCAGCTAAATCAGACGATATCAAAGATGCACTTGATTATAAAAGTATTGCAAAGAAGGTTATCGCTTTTGTAGAAGGCTCTAAATACAAGCTGATCGAATCTTTGGGAGAAAATATAATCAAACTTATAAAAAAAGATTTTCCAGATTTAAAAATAACTCTCACCATCTCAAAACCAGGTGCTTTACGAGGAGCCAAAGATGTTGGGATTATTTTAAGTAGATAATGTTTCTCTACTATCTATCGCTCGGCAGTAATATCAATCCCGAAGAAAATCTTGCTGAGGCCATCAAAAGGCTTCGTAATACTTTCCAAATTACAAAGATATCAAATTTTTATCTCAACTCGGCAAGCGGATTTGAAGGCGGAGACTTTATCAATGGTTGCATTGAAATTGTTATGCAGGAACATGATTTTGATTACATCAACTCCATTCTTAAATCTACCGAAGATCACTTTGGGAGAGATAGAAAACAGCCAAAATTTTCTGATAGACCTCTCGATATTGATATTGTCTTGGTGATCCAAGAGGAAAATTTGATTTATATTTCCAAAGAGATTCAGGATTATGATTTCGTCTCCATACCATTGAACGAAATTATTACCGAAACTATTAGCAATAAGCTTGAGATTTCTCAGATTAGCAATTCATCTTTTAAAGAAGTAAAAATTTATTTATAAAATTTTTCAACGGATGCCCATGCAGCCTCAGAAAGAGGAAAAACTTGATTGCCTCTTTCTTCAGCATGCTTGCTAGAAGCAGTTCCATCTCTAACTCTTCCTAGAATGCCTTGACATATCGCCGCTATCTTGAAAATGTTGAAGATAATATAAAACTCCCAGTTTTCACTGAGATTTTTACCCGTGGCTTCAGAGTACATGTCTCGGTATTGAAACTCGGTAGGTATTCCATGTTCCTTGCAGAAAGCCTCATCAGCTAGCTGGGGAAGGGTTCTCCAACTTAGGCAATGATAACTAAAATCTGCAATAGGGTGACCCAGGGTAGACAGCTCCCAATCCAGCACTCCCATGACCTGATGCTCATTATTAAAAATCATGTTATCAAGTCGATAATCACCGTGGACGATAGATGTTTCATCATCATCGGGTATGTTTTCAGGAAGCCACTCTATTAAATTATCCATTGCACTAATTTTTTGAGTCTCAGAAGCCAAATACTGTTTTGTCCATCTTGAAACTTGTCTTGCAACATAATTCCCAGGTTTTCCAAAACTTGAAAGACCAACTTTATTGAAGTCTACTGAATGCAAGGCCGAGAGAACTCTATTTTTTTCCGCATAGATTTCTGTTCTTTGCTGATTGGTCATATTTGGAAGCAAAAGATCCCAATGCACTATTCCATCTAAAAATTCCATCATAAAAAAAGGAGTGCCTACCACTTCATTATCCTCACATAAACCAAATGAACGTGGAACAGGCACATTGGTATCTTGTAAGGCAGTAATGACAGCATATTCTCGGTCTACCGCATGTGCTGAAGGCAAGAGTTTACCGGGAGGCTTTCTTCTGAGCACATATTTATTGGTATTGGTTGAAACCTTATAGGTAGGGTTTGACTGGCCACCTCTAAATTGTTCAATAGAAATGATTTCTTCTTGAGCAATATTCTCATTCATCCATTCTTGCAAATTACTTTTGCTAATGGCTAAAGATTCATCTACCGGTTTTGTTCCTGAAAATAGATCATCCATTTAAGGTTCTTCCTCCGTCCACGGTAATAGTTTGACCGGTGATATATTCAGATTCTAGCAAGAACATTACAGCAGATACTATATCTGATACCTTGCCTATTTTCTTGAGAGGAATAGCAGCAGCGATTTTGTTTTCGATTTGTTTAGTCCATTCTTTATTGGGAGGAGGAAGGATGGCACCGGGAGCAACAGCATTAACTCT
>VMDH01000006.1 GCA_008080945.1 Gammaproteobacteria bacterium
ATAACCTTTGATTTGGATGATACCTTTTGGGATATTGGGCCCGTCATCATTAATGCAGAAGTAAAAACAAGAGAGTTTATTGAAAAAAACATTGGGGAGAAAATTACTTGGGGAAATATGGAGGATTACCTAGCCGTTAGAAAAACTTTAATCTCAGATGATCCTGCTATGGAATATGACCTAACCCTTTTGAGAAAGGGAATGATGAATCATTATTTACAATCTTATTTTGATAATGTTAGTGATAAGGATGCTTTGATTGATAGAGCTTTTGATTTTTTCTTAGAGGAACGTCATAAGATTTCTTTTTACGATGGGGTGATTGATTCCCTTGCTGGGCTTACTAAAAACTTCTCCTTGGGCATCCTTACTAATGGAAATGCAGATATGCATAAATTAGGACTTGAAAGCTATTTTGATTTTTCAATTTCTTCAGAAGATGTGCAAAGCGCTAAACCAGATCATGGTCATTTTAAGAAGGCTTTGGAAATTTCTTCTTTGAATCCTGAAAATATTTTACATATTGGCGATCATCAAACCTGTGATATGGTCGGGGCTATGAAGGCTGGCTTTAATGTGCTTTGGTTTAATAAAAAGATGGAGTCGTGGGAACAAGATGAGCCAGAGCCTCAAAAGTTCTCTTCATGGGAAAATGGAGCAGAACTTATTACCGACTATATAGAATCTCTCAATTAGATGGACAAGCTTTTATCCGATGTATTGGATTCTCTGAAAGATGAATCAAAAAAAATTGCAGCCGAGCTCCCCTCTGAGGAGGATTTGGTAATTCTGTTTGATGTAATTCATGAAAAGCTTAAGGAGAAAACCGATGCCATCCTAGCTTCAAAAGGTTATGTCGCTGAAGCAGAGGTTAAAAAGCTTGAAAAAATTATTGAGAGGCTTGAAAAAAGGTTGCTTGAGTTGGAGTCTAAGCTATGAAGACTCGATCATATAATTAACTGCAGCTTCAATCTCTTCCATGGTGCAATCTGAGCATAAACCCTTGGCTGGCATGCCGCCTATTCCCTGCCATGCATTAGTAACAAGAGTTTCAATGCCTTTGGCTATTCTTGGCTCCCATTGGGCAGCGTTCCCTTTCATTGGTGCTCCAGCAACTCCTGCATCATGACAGGCTGCACACCCAACTGCATATACTTGCTCAGCTGATCTCAGATCCGCACTGCCGCTGGCAACCATCATCATGGAAGAAACTCCACATGACTGGCCTTCAAGACAGACAGCCACAGCAGTTGATAGCCTCTCAGTAACGGCATCATCGTATTTCTTCCCATTAAATAAAAATACAACCGCTAGGCCAACAACTATTAATGCAACTTTATTTCTCATAATTTAAGATTCCTCTTTTTGTAGACCAACTAAATGATCCACAATCTCAAGCATGTAATCATTTGATCTCTGTGCTTCTACTCTGTACTTGCCATCTACAAACATCATAGGCACTGAAGTAACTTTTAATTGTCTGGTTAGCTCAATCGCGCGCTTGGTCTTCTGACGCACAAAGAAAGAATTCATTTGACGAACTATATCTTCCTTGGTGGCACCAAGCTTTTGAAGAAAAGAAATAATAGCTGAATCGCTTCCTAGATTATTTCCTTCTTTGTGAATAGCTGTAAAGACTGCTCTGTGTCCTGCTTCTCCAAGTCCCAAGGCTTCAATAGTATAGAAAAGTTTTGCATGAGTCTGATGGAATGGGCCCCATGTCACAGGCAACTTTGAAAAAACTACATCATCACTTAGATTGGCGCTCCATCTTTCTATGGTTGGCTCAAATGAGTAACAATGCCCACAGCCATACCAAAATGCCTCAACAACCTCTACCTTGCCATCCTTTTTAACAGGGATTGGGCTATCCAGCATGCCAAAATCTGTGCCTAATCTTGGCGCAGCATTCAATGCTAAAGAAGTAAATAAAATAAGAAAAGCTGAATAAAAAGAAGTTCTAATCATTGTAAATATAGTCCATGCATATAGTTAGCAACAGCCTCTATGTCGCTATCTGATAGATTGATTGCGACAGCTTGCATTACAGATGCATAATTTCCCGCATTTCTTGCATTTGAGCGGTAATCTTTAAGCGTAGTCTGTAAATAGTTGATTTGTTGGCCAGATACAGCAGGAAATCCAGCCTGGTTAAGACCATTCCCAGCTAATCCATGACATGCAGTGCAAGCTGGTATTCCCTTTTTTGGATCGCCTGCTCTGTAAAGCCATTCCCCTCTTGCTAATAGCTCTTGATTATCTTTAGCCTGTCCAACAGACGCTGATTGAGCGCTATAAAATGCTGCGATATCTTGCAATTGACTGTCGGTCAATGTTTTAAGATAAGGAATAACAGCCATCATAAGAACATTTTCTCTCTCTCCGGTCTGAAAATATTTGAGCTGGGAAAATAAGTATTGCTCGCCTTGTCCTGCTAGGTTTGGCCAGTCGCTATTTGAGCTAACGCCGGAAGCCCCGTGACATGCTGCACACTGAGCGACAAGCCCTTTGCCAACACCAGCATCACCAACAGGTAAAGTACCAGGAATCTCAAGTTCTTTGGCGCTAAGCGATAGGCTTAATAGCGTTATAATTAATAAAGAATTAATAATTTTCATTTCGGGCAATTAAAGAGTGGATATTATAAGCATTCGAACGTGAATTTAAAATGAAAAATATCTTCAGAGAAACAAAATTTATAAGGGGTGTTACTGCCTTTAAGTCTCTTCCTCCAGACGAAGGTGTTGAAATAATTTTGGCAGGCAGATCAAATGCAGGAAAATCTAGTGCACTTAATGCTATTTGTGAAAATCCTAAGCTTGCAAGAATAAGCAAAACTCCAGGAAGAACGACGGAAGCAAATTTTTTTGAGGTATGCAAAGATCTTAAATTGGTAGACTTGCCTGGTTATGGATATGCAAAATCAACCAAGAAAAGAATAGATGCATGGGCTCCCTTTTTAGATGACTACTTTGCAAGCAGAAATTCCCTGAAAGCAGCAGTTTTATTCATGGATATTAGGCATCCTTTTAAAGAATCTGACAGAGATTTTAGTAATTATTGTTCGAGCTTGGCCCCAAGCCTGGAACTTATATTTGTCTTAACAAAAGCAGATAAAGTTAAAAAAAATGAGCAGAATAAAGCAATTTATTTTCTAGAGAATGAAACTGGCTCAAAAAATATATTTGTTGTGTCCTCACTGAAAAGTACAGGGATTGATAAGCTAAGAGGAAAGCTTTTATCTTTTAAATAAGTTATTAGTGTGCTTCGTTCCAGTTTGCGCCATTACCAATTTCTGCCTCAAGCGGAACCGATAACTTAACTGCATCTTCCATAGAGGATTTGATCTGGCTTGAATAATCAGCCAACTTGGATTCTTTGATTTCAAAAACTAATTCATCATGCACCTGCATAATCATTTTGATATCCTCTAAATCTTTGCACCAGCTATGAATATCGATCATGGCTTTTTTTATTATTTCAGCAGCAGAACCTTGGAGAGGCGCATTAATTGCTGCCCGCTCAGCTGCCTGCCGTCTGAGCCCATTGGATGAATTTATTTCTGGCATGTACAATCTCCTGCCTAGGATTGTTTCAACATATCCTTTGTCTTTTGCTCCTGTTCTGATGTTTTCCATGTACTCCCTGACCCCAGAATATCTCTTAAAATAATTATCTAAATATTGTTGAGATTCCATGCGGGTTATATTGAGTTGCCTGCTTAACCCAAAAGCAGACATACCGTAAATCAAACCAAAATTAATAGCTTTGGCATTTCTTCTCATTTCTGGAGTTACGTCTTTTATAGGTACTCCAAAAACTTCAGAGGCAGTTGCAGAATGCACATCCAATCCTTCACCAAAGGCGCTATTAAGTGATTTATCTTTAGATAAGTGCGCCATGATCCTCAGCTCGATTTGAGAGTAATCAGCTGCAACTAGAACAAAGCCTTTCTCAGGAATGAATGCTCCTCTAATTTTTCTTCCTTCTTCTGTTTTGATTGGGATATTTTGTAAATTTGGTTCTGTGGAAGATAGGCGCCCTGTGGAGGTAATGGTTTGATGGTAAGACGTATGCACTCTGCCGGTTTTTTCATTAATTAGTGCTACCAATGATTCGGTGTATGTTGATCTTAGTTTTGCTAAGCCACGATACTCTATGAGATATTTAGGAAGCTCATACTCTTCGGCCAATCTTTGAAGAGTGCTTTCATTGGTAGATGGTTGTCCTTTGGGGGTTTTTTGCAAAACTGGCAACTCTAGCTTGTTGTAAAGAATGTCTCCTAGTTGCTTTGGAGAATCTAAATTGAACTCCTCGCCAGAAAGGGAATAAATTTTTGACGAAAGATCATCCAAGGAATTTTTGAGTTCTATTGCATAATTTAACAAAAAAGTATCGTCAATCTTTACCCCATTTTTCTCAACTGCAATAAGGGTTTTTAATAGTTCGTTTTCAATTGATGAGAGTATTTCTTTTTGCGAGGCATTCTCTTCAAAATACTCTAAAAATAGGTAATAGAGTTGCAGCGTTATATCTGCATCCTCGGCAGCATAGTCTGTCGCTTCTTTAACTGTAACGTCAGCAAAACCAATAGCATTTTTTCCTTTGCCAACAACCTCTTCGTAAGAAATGGTTTTTATCCCAAGACGTTGTTCGGCCAGTGTATCAAGCCCATGACGAGATAAGGAGGAGTTAGACAGATAAGACATTAGCATGGTGTCGGCTAAAAAATCATCTATCGGGCATCCGTGATTTGCCAAGATAGGTAAATCAAATTTAAGATTATGCCCGACTAACTTATGAGAATTTTTTATTAAAACTGGCCACAAAATTTCCCTGATATGATCCATAGAAATTTGCAGCTCTTCTGTGTTGTGATTTATGGGGATATAGCATCCATCACCTGCTTTAAATGAAAAAGATAAACCAACTAGTCCAGCAGTGAGAGTATCCAGTGAGGTTGTTTCCGTGTCCAATGCAAAAGCTTTGCAGGAATTAATTAACTTTAGTAATTTCGCAAGCTTGTCCTTGGTATCAACCGTCACATACGACGTATCCTTTCGTTGAGAGGATTCGTTATTTTTTTCAGAAATCCAGGCATTGAATTCTAGCTCCTTAAATATCTTTTGTAGTTCGCCTTCATTTTTAGGAGACTCTAATAGGCTGTTTAAGTCAGGTTGCAGTTCTACATCTGATTTCAGAGTTACAAGCTCGATATTCATTGGAAGTAAATCATGAGAGTTTCTAAGATTTTCTCCTACGACTCCTGAAATGTTGCCTGCATTTTCTAGAAGTACCTTCAGGCTGCCGTATTCATTCAACCATTTAGAAGCTGTTTTTGGCCCTACTTTTGGGACGCCTGGAATGTTGTCAGAGCTATCGCCAACTAAGGCCAAATATTCAATAATTTGATTTGCAGATACCCCAAATTTTTTTTCAACTCCTGCCTCATCAAATGTTTCATTTGTCATCGTATTCATCATTTTGATATCGGGATCTCTTACTAGTTGCATTAGGTCTTTATCAAGTGAAGAGATAATCACAGTGGAGCAATGCTCCGTTGCTTCGAGCGCAAGAGTAGCAATGAGGTCGTCGGCTTCGTATCCTTGCATTTCAATTGTTGGCATGGCCATAAGGTTGCAAATCTTCTTAAGGGGTTCAAGTTGAGGGCGAAGCTCCTCCGGCATTGGTGGTCTATTAGCCTTATAGGAATCCAAAATTTTGTGTCTAAAGTTTTTTCCTTTGGTATCAAAAACCACAATGACTTTTGATTCAGGATACTCTTTTTCAATATTTCTTAGCATGCTGGTAACACCTTTTATAGCGCCTGTGGGTAGGCCAGCTTTGGTGGTGAGTGGTGGCATGGCATGAAATGCTCTGTAAAGATAAGACGAGCCATCAACTAAAATTATTTCTTTAAATTTTTTCACCGATAACAATTATCGCATTAGGAGCTTATAATCTCCATTTGGTTTTAATGGGTCTCTGATGTATCAAACAATCAATTTTTTTCTAGCAAGGTCTAACTTTTTCATCGCTCTTGCATCATTTGGATTGGTGTTTATAGCTTACTTATTTGAAACGATTGGCGGATATGAGCCCTGCCCGCTATGCCTTTTCCAAAGATGGTGTTTTTTGGGTATGGGTGTTATGGCGCTGCTAAAGATTTTAATGGGAGATAACAGAGTTGGCATTCTTCCGATAATAGGAATTTGGGCTTTTGGGATAGGAGGATTTGCTATTGCTGGCAGGCAAATATACCTTCAACACCTTCCTAAGGATTTGGTTCCTAGTTGCGCGCCGCCGATGGATTTCTTAATGGATGCTCTGCCATTCACAGAGGTCCTTACAACAGTATTATTAGCAGATGGAAACTGTGCAGAAGAGGATTGGAGATTTATTTTTAACTTTGCAGAATGGGCTGCT
>VMDH01000069.1 GCA_008080945.1 Gammaproteobacteria bacterium
ATTTGTGGAACTCCAATACCAGCAATAATTCTTGTGGTGCATATCGATCCAGGACCCATTCCTATTTTTATAGCATCGACTCCTGCTTCTAGTAATGACTGAGCCCCTTCAGGGGTAGCAACATTACCCCCCATAACATCAACCTCTGTGAAAGAAGATTTGATTGCTTTGATAGTCTTAATTACATTTTCTGAGTGGCCGTGAGCACTATCAACTACGAGCAAATCTACACCAGCCTCAACCAATGCTTGAGCACGATCCATGGTATCGCTGCCAGTGCCAATAGCTGCTCCAACTCGTAATTGCCCACTGGAGTCTTTCGTTGCAAGAGGGTACCTGGCTGATTTTTCAATATCTTTCATGGTTACCAAACCAGTGAGAGTATCTTTTCCATCCACTACTAAGATTTTCTCTATTCTGTTTTCATACATGAGTTTCTTAACGGTCTCTTGATCGGTGCCCTCTTCGACCGTAATGAGTTTTTCAAGCGGGGTCATGATGGAGGAAACCAACTTACTTTCATCATCTGCATAAGCAAAATCCCTTCTAGTAACAATTCCCATCAATTTATCATCATCAACAACCGGCATGCCAGAAATACTAAGCTCTGATGTTAGCTGCATTAACTCATGGATAGTTTTGGTAGATCTTATAGTTGTGGGATTTCTAACCACTCCACTTTCGTATTTTTTAACGGTTCGCACCAAAGCGGCTTGATCTTCAATACTGTTGTTTTTATGGATAACGCCAATACCTCCATTTTCTGCTAATGCAATTGCCATCTTAGCTTCAGTAACGGTATCCATAGCCGCGGAAACCAGAGGAACCTGTAAAGTAATGTTCTTAGAAACTTTTGTAGTTAGCCTTGTATCGCCAGGAAGGAAGTCTGTATAGCGTGGAAGCAGCAATACATCATCAAAAGTTAAGGCTTTGTATTTTATCTTTTCCATATTGGATTATAGAACAATGAACCCAGCAAAAAAAGTAATCCAAAAAAATTGGACCCTTAATTGAAATTATTTATAGACTATTAAAAATCTTGTCTGATTTGGCGGCACAGATAAAGTCATTCAAATGCAGTCCCTTAATCTTATGAGACCACCACTCTAACTTCACAGAACCCCATTCCAAAACTATCTTTGGATGATGGTCTTCTGCCTCTGCAAGATCAGCTATCTTGTTTGTAAAACTCACTGAATCGGCATAATTAGCAAAATTGTAAGACTTTACTAATTTGTTTATGGATTCTTCCTCAATGGACCAATCCTCTAACTCTTTAAGAAGGTCTGGATAATCAACTGAATTTACTAATGGAGCATCAATAGTGCAAGCTTCACATTTTTTGTCAGTTAAATCTGACAATTAAAGTCCGCCCTTAGTTAATTTTTTTGGATCAAGCAACTTAACCAGCCTTGCTCTTGGAATATTTGTTTCAGCTTCGGCCACATCAATAATTGGTTTATTTTCTTTATAAGCTTTTTTAGCTATTTCAGCTGCTTTAACGTACCCAATTTCTCTATTTAATGCAGTGACAAGAATTGGATTCTTATCTAACTGCGCTTGAATATTCTTAGCATTGACTTTGAAAGATTTGATACCTTTATCTGCAAGCAAATCGCAAGAGCTGTAGGCCAATCTGATGGATTTGAGTAAGTTATATGCAATTAATGGCAACATGACATTGAGCTGAAAATTACCACCCTGATTAGCATAGGAAATAGATAAATCATTACCTAATATGTCAGCTCCAGCCATTATGACAGACTCTGAAACCACTGGATTGACCTTGCCTGGCATGATACTGCTGCCAGGTTGCAATGCCTCTAATTCTATTTCGCCCAATCCAGTTAAAGGCCCACTATTCATCCAACGAAGATCATTGGCTATTTTCATTAAAGTTAGAGCAAGATTTTTAACTACTGAAGAAGCATGCATAGCAGCATCTTGAGAGCTTAAAGACATGAAGTAGTTAGGAGATGTAGAGAATTTGTATTTAGTAACTTTTTGAACTTCTTTTGCAAAATCTTTGCCAAAGGCTTTTGGAGCATTGATTCCAGTACCAATAGCAGTTCCTCCTTGGGGCAATTTTGAAAGCTTATTTAAAGCGCCCGTTAGTTCTTTCTTGTGTTCCACTAATTGAGCTTCCCAACCAGAAAGTTCTTGAGCAAATTCTATTGGCATAGCATCCATAAGATGAGTTCTTCCAGTTTTGACAATTCCACTCAACTTTAATTTTTTAGAGCGAATTGTTTTGATAAGCGCATCTAAAGAAGGAATGAGGGAGCGCCTAATATCTAAAGTTGCTGCTATATGAATTGCAGTGGGGATAACATCATTGCTGCTTTGAGACATATTGACATGATCATTAGGGCTCACAGATTTCTTTAGTTTTTTTGATGCTACATTTGCTATTACTTCGTTAG
The DNA here is from genome assembly GCA_008080945.1 of Gammaproteobacteria bacterium. GTDB lineage: Bacteria > Pseudomonadota > Gammaproteobacteria > Magnimaribacterales > D2472 > VMDH01. Next base: position 2,424 of record VMDH01000069.1, read on the forward strand.
CATTCATGTTTGTACTTGTGCCAGATCCAGTTTGAAATACGTCAACTGGAAATTGATCATCGTAAGTCCCATTAATGATCTCGATGGCAGCTTTTTCAATTGCTGTACCTATACCTTTTTGGATTAAACCATGCTTTATATTTGTTCTTGCTGCGGATAATTTAATAATACCCAAAGCCTCAATAAAACTTCTTCCAAATGGGAATTTAAGGGTAATTCCACTCATCTTAAAATTATCAATAGCTCTTTGAGTTTGCGCACCCCATAGAGCATTGGAAGGAACTTTGACCTCACCCAATGAATCTTTTTCTATTCTGAATTTCATTTAATTGTCCTTTAGGTTTAAATCTATTTTAGGTAGACTATTTTACACATTGGAGAAAAAAATATGTCAAAAGTTGTTCCATTAAAGATCGACACAGGGCTTGGGAAGGTAAAACCTAAAGATAGAGGCCTGGATATGGTTGAATTTGCTAACAATGATGAACTTCGAAGAAATCAGCTAGAAAAATTAGTTGCTGGTTTTAGACTTTTTTCTTACTTTGGCTATGATGAAGGTGTTGCTGGCCATATCACATATAGGGATCCAGAGTTCCATGATCATTTTTGGGTAAATCCTTTAGGTGTTCACTTTAGCCAAATTAAAATTTCTGATCTTCTATTGGTGAATCATGACGGTGAAGTAGTTCAAGGTGAGAGACCGGTTAATGTAGCTGCGTTTGCGATTCATTCAAGACTTCACAAAGCAAGGCCCGATGTAAATGCAGCCGCTCATTCGCATTCTCTTTACGGAAGAACGTTCTCCTCTTTAGGTAAAATGCTTGATCCCATAACTCAAGACTCTTGTGCATTTTATGAAAGACAAGCAATTTACGATAGCTTCTCAGGAGTTGTGGAGGAAACCGATGAAGGAGATAGAATTGCTGATGCTCTTGGAGATAAGCAAGTACTTATCTTGCAAAATCATGGGCTACTAACTACCGGTCCTTCAGTAGATATTGCGCTGTGGTATTTCCTATCCATGGAAAAATGTTGCCAATCGCAGTTAATGGCTGAGGCAGCAGGAAAACCAACTTTGATTCCCCATGAGGTAGCTCTTAAAACTAGGGGCTTTATAGCAAATGATGTTGCCTTATGGGCAAGCTTTCAGCCTTTATTTGATCTAATCTTAGAAAAACAACCAGATATTCTTGATTAAGAACCGATGATTGCTTTGGTTTCTAGGCATTCATGAAGCCCTAATAAACCATGCTCTCTTCCATTACCTGAAGCTTTGTAGCCCCCAAAAGGAGCTTGAGGTCCTCTTGCACCACCATTAATACTTACCTGTCCAGCTCTGATCCTATTAGCAACTTTTCTTGCATGCTCAGGATTGGTAGATTGAACATAGCCAGCTAGACCATAAGGAGTATCATTAGCAATTGCAATAGCTTCATCTTCATTAGAATACTTAATCATGCATAATACTGGCCCAAAAACTTCTTCCCTTGCGATGGTCATCTCATTGGTAACATCTGCAAAGATAGTGGGCTTTGTAAAATAGCCCTCATTCAGTCCATCCGGTCTACCAACACCGCCACATACCAATCGCGCCCCTTCATCAATACCTACTTGGATAAGCCTTTGAACTTTCTCATATTGTGTTTTATTGGAAATAGGACCAAGTTGCACCCCTTCTTCAAAAGGGTCTCCGGTCTTTAGTGTTTCTGCAAAATTTTTGGCAATCTCTACTGCCTGATCATAGACCGATTCATGAACGAGCATTCTGGTTGGCGAATTACAAGATTGCCCAGAGTTTAGGAAACAATGATTTACGCTAGCAGGAATTGCTTTTTCTAAATCAGCATCATCCAAGATGATATTAGGGGATTTACCACCCAATTCTTGAGCTACTCTTTTGACAGTTGGAGCAGATGCTTGAGCAACTGCAACACCTGCTCTGGTTGAGCCAGTAAAATGCATCATATCTATATCTGGATGTTCTGAAAGTGCAGCTCCAACAATAGGGCCATAACCGTTAACCATATTAAAGACACCTTTAGGAAGATCTGACGCATGGAGAATTTCAGTAAAGGTAATCCCACAAAATGGAGAAATTTCACTAGGCTTTAGTACCATCGTGCAACCAGCAGCGACTGCTGATGCAACCTTGGTGCTCATTTGATTCATTGGCCAATTCCAAGGAGTAATCATGCCAACGACACCAATAGGCTCTTTGCGAATGTCATAGTGACCTTCTGAATGTTCAAATTCAAAATCTTTTAAAACTGCCAACGTGTCCTTAAAATGCGCTAAACCTGAGGTAACTTGAGCGACATTGGAAAGCCATATTGGAGCACCCATTTCTTCTGAAATGGTCTTAGCAAGTTCTTCTTGTCGGGCTTCGTAGGCTTTAATTATTGATTCTAAGATAGCAATTCTTTCATCTTTAGTAGATTCACCAAAAGTGCTGAAGGCATTTTTAGCAGCTTTTACAGCATGATCAATATCCTCTTTTGTGCCTGAAGCAATGGTTCCGATAACTTTTTCTGTGGCAGGGTTTTCTACCTCAATGAGCTCAGATGAAAGTGGATCAACCCACTCTCCATTAATATAGAATTGATGACATTCTTTCATAGTTTCCTTCCAAAAATAGGGAATTGATTATAGCCAATTCAAATTATAAATAAAATTTATTTTAAAAATAAGAAATATATATAGTCTTATGCTTTTGCAGCCTTAAAAGCCTCAATTGCTCTGAGCCGAGAGGTTTTTAAATCAACAATTGGATTAGGGTAATCAACATTGCTAAATAAATCTTGAGCAGGAAGATGAATATCTTTAGATGATAAACCATTTAATTGAGGAAGCCATTTCTTGATAAAAGCTCCATCCGGATCAAATCTTTCGGACTGAGCAATGGGGTTAAAAATTCTAAAATAAGGAGCTGCATCAGTTCCAGTAGATGCACTCCACTGCCAACCTCCATTATTAGAAGGAAAATCTCCATCAATCAACATCTCCATAAAAAATCCTTCGCCAATTCTCCAGTCATGAAGAAGATTCTTTGTAAAAAACATTGCAACAACCATTCTCAACCTGTTGTGCATCCAGCCTTCAAATCTTAGCTGTTTCATTGCAGCATCAATAATAGGAATTCCAGTTTCACCGTTTTTCCATGCGTTTAGCTCACTCTCTGAGTGTCTCCATTCAATCTTGTGAGTAAAATCCTGAAAGGGTTTATTCATACTAACTTTTGGAAATGAAAACATGATATTTCGATAAAACTCTCTCCAAATTAACTCATCCACCCACTTTACAACCCCCTTGTGACCTGAGGTAAGTTCAAAATTATTAATTTTCAGAGCCTCTAGTAAACAATATTTAAATGATATGACCCCTAAAGCTAAGTATGGCGAAATTCTTGAGGTTCCATCTAAAATGGGATCATTCCGATCAGAGTGATAGCTTAAAACTCC
>VMDH01000051.1 GCA_008080945.1 Gammaproteobacteria bacterium
CTTGTCCAATGAATTTGTGGAGATTAATAAATCCCTTGGTAGTCTTTATTTTGAGATCTCCTCTACATTTTTTAGCAAGCAAGAATCTTATCTTCATCACATTCCAGGGAAGAAAATCTAAGAAAACCTTCAACATTCCTGTGAGTTATCACCGTGAGGGCAATGATCTCATTGCTCTAACCCTCAAACAAAACCTGTGGTGGAAAAATCTCAAAATGCTTAATAGAACTCAAATTACACTATTAGGTAAGAAGGAAGATGTTGGCATAACAATAGTTGATCAAGACACTCAATTCATCAAAGAGAAAATGCGCGAACTTATTATTGAAAAACCTATTGATGCTTATTTTGCAAAGGTTAAACTTGATAACAATAAGCTTCCTGTAGAGGAAGATTTAGTAGAGGCCTCTCAAAAACATATTGTTTTAAAATTTACTTTGAAGGCATGAGAATCTTTTTTTTAATTATTTGTATGCACAGCTCAATGTTCTTGGATGCAAAAGAGATTATGTGTGAGCTAAAAGGAACCTATGAGACCACTTACGGAGTTCCTAATAGGAATTATTTAAAAGATTTTGGTGATGCTCTCAAAACCTTTACAGCAGGTCCTTATACTGGCTTTTTTGTAGATAAAGCTAAAGAGAATATATCCGATAACTGGAATGCAGAAGAATTCTATGTGGTGCAATATTGGAATATTGATAGTGATGATGAAATATCATTAAACGGCTATGATGTTGATCCAGCCATCTCATGGATTGTTCCAGATTCTGAAAAAAAATTAAAACAGTCTGGCAAAAATATTATTCTTGAAGAAATGGTTTCCACAGACTCTGCTCATCCTGCCTCAGAGGAGCTCATTGTAGATTATTACAAAATTATCAATAGCATTAATCGCTTTACTGGCAAAGGAAGGATTGAGGGTAATATTTGGCTGAGTGGCAAAGATATTAAATCTATTAAGGCTCCAAAGATTTCTTTCATTGCTAGAGGAAATTGTTCTGACTTAAAGAAAAAATTCTAATTTGTTTATTCCTAAAAAGATTCTTGCCAGAAAATGCAATATTTCGTTAGAGAGTTTAGATTTACTATTAGAGCTAAATGCCTTTAAGGAAGAAATTCTGGTTAATACTTATCTGGTAACACTCTACGGTATAGAAGAACCAAATTATGCATTAAATACTATTCCCTGGATGCAAATAATAAATCTTGCTAGCGATGATGACGTTTCTTTTAAGAGTGATTTAAGTTTTTCATTTGTAGATTCTGCAGGAAATAACAATGACCCTATGTCTTTAACCATCAATCCTATATTACGAGAAATAGATTTTTGGGATGGGTATTCCAATAATACTGCAGAAGTCTTTAAGAGTAATTTAGATTTTAAAGCTGGGGTTAAAACTTATTTAAGAAAATTTAACAAATTACTAAAAAAGTAAAATAATCATTCATTCTGATAGAATAAATATAGATATTTAAGGGAAAACTATGTTTACTAGAATGGATCAAAGCTCACAAGAAGACTGGGAACATATCCGTGATGAGCATATGCCTCATGTGCTTGATATGCCAAATAGAATTATCTCTATGCTTAAACAGTTAGATGGGGTGACCTTGGGATTCAATACCGATCAGCTCCACCATGCTTTACAAACTGCAACCATGGCTAGAAGAGCAGGCGCAGACGATGAAATGATCGTTATCTCATTAATTCATGACATTGGGAAAGTTATCAATGTTCCAAACCATGGGCAGATTTGTGCAGAAATCATAAAACCTTATGTAAGCGAAGATGCCTACCATATTATTAGAACGCATCAAGATTTTCAGGGAGAGCATTACTACCATTACATGGGCAAACCAAGAGATCTTCGAAACCAATATAAAGATGAATCTTGGTATGCAAAAGCTGAAGAATTTACTGATCAATGGGATCAAGCAGCCTTTGATGATCAGTATGATGTTGATTCTTTGGAATCCTTTATACCTCTGATAAATAAGATATTTGCTGCACCCAGACAATTAGTCTAATTCTTAAAGCATGAAATTTGCTATTCCAACAGCTATGATTCCTGTTGGAGAAATTAAAGAAATTGCAATCGCTGCTGAGATCAATGGTTTTCATTCAATCGCTGTCTCAGATCATTTATTTCACCCAAAAGAATTCTCAGTGCCTTATCCCTATACGCCTGATGGCAGTGTTAGATGGGAGGAGGGCACGGATTGGCCAGATCCAATAAATTTATTATCCTTTTTAGCTGGGGCAACAACTAACTTAAACTTTTATACGTCTATTTATATTTTGCCTGCTCGTAATGTGCTCCGTGTCGCTAAAGAGGTAGCAACTCTATCTAATCTTTCTAATGGAAGATTTTCTTTAGGTATTGGGATGGGGTGGTTACCTGAAGAGTTTGAGTTAGGAGGCATTCCTTTTAAGGAGAGAGGAAAGCGTGCTGATGAAATGTTGCAGATTTTAAAAGAACTATGGACTGGAAAATTTGTAGAATTCAGTGGTAAATATGCATCATTTAAAAGTTTACAATCACTGCCAGCACCATCAAACCAAAGTATTCCAATTTTAGTGGGTGGATTTTCAGAACCAGCTTTAAGAAGGGCTGCAAAACATAATGGATGGATCTCTGATATGCATAGTTTTACAGAGTTAAAAGCTCTCATAGAAAAACTAAATCAATACAGAATAGAAGCAAATAATCTAGGCAAAGACTATGAAATCATTGCATTTAGTTGTTGGGATGCTTTCCATAAAGAAGGGTTTTTAGACATGTTCTCGATCGGCGTAACAACTATTACAACTTATCCTTGGTTTTTGTATGGTTTGGATAATAACGCCCCCTTAAAAGACAAAATTTCAAGCCTTGAGAAGTTTCGTAAAGAATTTATAGAATAAAGTCAAATTTAAAGAAATTTATTTAGTCAAAATATTTGCTTTTTATTGGTATTTTTGAGATCTTTAGATTCGATATTTCTAATAAGTTCGAACTTTTGGAGGGAATTATGAAGAAATTATTGCTTTTGATTGGAGCCGTTTCCGTTCCAACATTTGCTGCATCCGGGGGAGATCTTAACGCTAGCGACTATGTTGGTGTTTCTTTCTGGCTTGTTACTGCAGCTTTATTAGCTGCCACAGCATTCTTTTTCTTAGAAAGGAGTAATGTAAGTGGTAAATGGAAAACTTCACTAACTGTTTCAGGTTTGGTGACTGGTATCGCTCTTTGGCACTATCTCTACATGAGAGGTGTTTGGGTAGAAACTGGGACATCACCAACTGTATTCAGATACATTGATTGGTTACTAACCGTACCACTTCTAATAGTAGAGTTTTATTTAATTTTGAGAGCAGTTACTAATGTTGCTGCATCTCTATTTTGGAAATTATTCCTTGGTTCTATCGTGATGCTTGTATTTGGTTATCTCGGTGAGGCTGGAATAATGGCTGCATGGCCAGCATTCATTATTGGATGTTTAGCATGGTTCTATATGATTTATGAGCTATGGGCTGGAGAAGGTGCTTCTGCTAAGAATGCATCTGGTAATGCAGCTGTAATGTCAGCATATAACACAATGATGTGGATCATCATTATTGGTTGGGCTGTTTATCCTCTAGGTTACTTCTTTGGTTACTTAGGTGGTGGAGCTAATGAGGGTACTTTAAACCTCATTTACAACCTTGCTGATTTTATTAACAAAATTTTATTCGGAATTGTTATTTGGGGTGCTGCTGTTAGCGATAGCCACGAGTAATTAATTTCCTCTATTATTTAAAAAGCCCCATTTATGGGGCTTTTTTTATTGCCTTATTCTTTATCTTTTGCAACTATGTATACATTGATCAAGGGGGAATCATGGTTAATTTAATTGTATTGGGGTGCTTGCTTGCACTAGTTCAGCTTTGGATTATTCCTGCAATATTTAATTTAAATAATGCAAAGTGGATGACATCTAATCGCGATGCAGAACCAACGGTTACAGCAACCTATAAAAGAGCTATTAGAGCATGGAAAAATCTCCAGGAGACATTTCCTATTTTTTTAGCTTTGGCTATCTTAGGAGTCATAACAAATACTGACCTCATATTTGCAATGCAGCTTTGGTTAGTATTTAGAGTTGTTCATCTTATTACATATATGACTAGCTTAAATATGTTGAGAACTTTATCTTGGTTAGGTTCGTTGGTTGCTTTATTTATGATGGGATTGGCCTTAATTTAATGCTTCCTTTTCAAGACAGCACTCAGGATATGACTCTGAATGAGGGCATTGAGTGTTATCGTAATTATCTGGTTCGAAACAATAGAAAGATACTGGTTGATGGACCTGGATCTACTTTAATAAGAGATCATGATGCCACTCATGTTATTTTTGGGCTTGATACCACTTTAGAAGAAGAATCTATGTTGGATTCTTGGGTCCTATGGGGTACGCAGTATAAATTTAGCTATTTAAATCAATATCGAAAACTTCCTCAACTAGAAGATTTTAGTAAAAATTTGTTTAAAGAGCTTGGAATCAGTGGATTCTTTAAACTTCTTATATCTGTATTAAGAAACAAAATAACTGTATTTAAAAGAACACGCAAAATGTGTAAGAAGTGGCCCTTTCGAGTCCCTGAGGAATACTTAGAAAAATCAATTTTAGACTTGCGGAGTGAGTATGGAATTGATATTTTAAGCTTAGAAGAAAGAACACCAAAGCGTAAATTAAAATGGAGCGGTAGTTTTTAAAAATGCCTGATATTACTTTCTTAGGATGGATCCATACAATACTGGGTATATCTGCAATATCTGTTGGAATTTACGAAATCATTAAAAATAAATACTTTACTATCAACAGCAGTATCTCTCAGGCCTATTTTTGGCTTACTTTTTTTACAGCGATTACTGCCCTTAATATTTATAACCAAGGAGGGTTTGGAATTGCACACATCTTAGCAATACTTGCGCTTATTGCTCTTTTTGTTGGCTGGATGACTGAGACCTTTGATTTGGCTGGTAAATATACAGCTCATTTGTTTACTTTAAGCTTTAGCTCTACATTTCTATTCCATTTATTTCCTGCGATTGCAGATTCATTAAGAAGGTTGCCATTAGATAATCCCATAGCAGAATCGCTAACAGATCCTGTGATTTTACAAAGCTACGGACTTTTACTGGTATGTTTTCTTGGGCTTTTAATATACCAATTGGTTCTAATCAGAAGAGGGCATTTCTAAGATTTATTCTTACTATCCCAGTCACAGAGGGCTTTCAAAACAGGTTCAAATGTCCAGCCAAACTTAGTAAGTGAGTATTCAACTTTTGGCGGCACAAGATCGAAGACTTTTCTGTTTATTAATTTATCCTTTTCTAATTCTCTGAGTTGCTTGGTTAGCATTTGTTGAGTAATAGGACTTAAAGCTTTTTTTAATTCTCCAAACCTTAGAGGGCTTTCATGGAGTTTATGGAGTATAGTGATTTTCCATTTTCCTCCAATAAGTTTAATCGGTCGAGAAGTGGGGTTTAGAGTATCCATAGTATGTTTTTAGTTAGTAGTATGAAAAAATTGTCTACTATTATTTTTCATACAATAACTTATTATGTTACCTAAATATCGTTAAAATTATAAGATGAGTATTAATAAAACTATTAGTAAATTTATCCTGAAATATTCCTACATACTCGTCATAATTTTTATGCTTGTGGTCTTGTCTCTGATGGCAAACGATTTATTTTTTAAATAATTTTTTCTAAGGGAATTCTATGTTACAGCTCACTTCAACCATTAAAGAAAATGCAACTCTAGAAATTGGACTCTCAGAAGTTGAAAAGCCAGTTCCAGGGTCAGACGATGT
>VMDH01000015.1 GCA_008080945.1 Gammaproteobacteria bacterium
GAATACGATCAAACGGCCAAGGAAATGGGAGTAATTATTAAAGAGTTTGCTGAGGAAGGTTTCCTCAATATTGTTGGAGGTTGCTGTGGGACCACTCCAGAACATATCAAGCTGATTGATGAAATAGTCAAAGAAATTGAACCAAGAACAATTGCAGGATCAGCAAATGCAATGCTTTTGAGCGGTCTTGAGCCTTTGGATATTTTTAATGATGGATTGTTTATAAACGTTGGAGAAAGAACTAATGTTACTGGCTCTGCAATATTTAGAAAGCTAATAGAAGCAGATAATTTTGAAGAAGCCGTTCAGGTTGCTCGTCAACAGGTTGAAAACGGAGCCCAGCTTATTGATATCAATATGGACGAGGGAATGCTGGACTCACAAAATGCCATGATTAAGTTTCTTAACTTGATAGCGGGTGAGCCGGATATCGCTAGAGTTCCTATTATGCTTGATTCAAGCAAATGGCCAATATTGGAAGCAGGATTAAAGTGCATCCAAGGCAAACCCATAGTTAATTCCATTTCTCTCAAAGAAGGCGAAGAAGAATTTTTAAAGCAAGCAAACCTTGTAAAGAGATATGGGGCTGCGGTTATAGTGATGGCGTTTGATGAGGAGGGCCAAGCAGACTCGCTCACAAGAAAAGTAGAGATATGTAAACGAGCCTATAAATTACTTACCCAAAAGGCGGGAATGGATCCACACGACATCATTTTCGATCCCAATGTTTTTGCTGTTGCCACCGGAATTGACGAGCACAATGAATACGGACTAGCTTTTATAGATGCTTGTGCAGAAATTAAAAAAGAATGTCCAGGAGTTTCTTTATCAGGAGGCATTTCAAATGTTTCATTTAGTTTTAGGGGAAACAATGTCTTAAGAGAAGCAATGCATTCTGTTTTTCTCTTCCACGCAATTAATAATGGGTTAAACATGGGCATTGTTAATGCGGGCCAATTGGCAATCTATGATGAACTGCCTGCAGAGCTTCGTGAAGCTATAGAAGATGTAATTCTCAATAGAAAAAAGGATGCTACAGAGACTCTGTTAAATTTGGCCTCCAAATATGCAGCCGATGGCGGTAGCACCAAAGCCAATACAAACAAGGAATGGAGGGAGCTAGAAGTAAATGCAAGACTTAATCATTCTTTAGTAAGCGGCATTGATACTTTTGTAATCGAAGACGTTGAGGAGGCAAGGCTAGCCGCAGAAAAACCTTTAGATGTTATTGAAGGACCATTAATGGATGGCATGAATAAGGTTGGCGATTTGTTTGGTGCAGGCAAAATGTTTCTTCCCCAGGTTATCAAGTCTGCTCGTGTTATGAAAAAGGCAGTTGCCTATCTCGTGCCTTTTATCGAAGAAGAACAGGGCGGAGCAGAGATGGAGTCTAATGGCAAAATTGTTTTAGCTACCGTAAAAGGAGACGTTCACGATATTGGTAAGAATATTGTTGGAGTTGTTCTGCAATGCAATAACTTTGAAGTCATTGATTTAGGAGTAATGGTTCCAACAGAAAAAATATTAGATGTTGCCCAACAAGAAAAGTGCGATCTTATTGGCCTTTCTGGCCTCATCACTCCTTCTCTTGATGAAATGGTAGGAGTTGCAAAAGAGATGGAAAGAAGAGGCTTTTCCATTCCGCTTTTAATTGGTGGCGCTACCACAAGTCCAGCTCATACATCAGTAAAGATTGACCCTTCTTACAGCGGCACCGTGGTGTATGTTAAGGATGCTTCTCGCTCGGTGAATGTTGCAAAAAGGCTTATCAATGAACCGGTAGAATATGGACAGGAGCTTGCTAGAGCCCACGAAGACAAAAGAGAGGCTTATGCCTCCAGAGCATCATCTCCGCTGAGGAATTTTGAAGAGGCCATTCTTAAAAAGCCAAAACTTGATATGAGTAAAAAAACTAATGCCCCTATTAAGCTTGGTATTACAGAGCTCTATCCAAGCCTTGAAGAGCTTTGTGAATATATTGATTGGATGCCTTACTTTAATGCTTGGGAGTTTAGCGGTCGCTTCCCTGACATCTTAAACGATCCCGCTAAAGGAGTTGAGGCAAGAAAACTCTGGGACGATACTCAAAAAATTCTGAAGCAATTAATGGAAGAGAACTGGTTATCCCCCAAAGGAGTGGTTGGTTTATTTCCAGCTCGCTCATTGGGTGACGCTATAGCTGTCCTTAAGGAAGACGGAACAAACGAAGAGATCCTAATACATTGCCTAAGACAGCAAAAATCTAGAGAAGATCTTGATTCAATATCTTTGGCAGATTACTTAGATGAAGAAAATGACTACATTGGAGCCTTTGCAGTTACTGCAGGACATGGTATTGATGAGCATATAAAAAGGTTTGAAGATGACCTAGATGATTACAGCGCTATTATTTTAAAGGCCTTGGCAGATAGATTTGCTGAGGCTTTTGCTGAATGGTCTCATCAAAAGGTTAGAAAAGAATTGTGGGGTTATGCCTCTAACGAGAGCCTTAATAACGAGGAGCTCATAAAAGAAAAATTCCAAGGTATTCGTCCTGCTCCAGGCTACCCTTCTTGTCCGGATCACAGACAAAAGCGCGACATCTGGAATCTCCTAGATGCTGAGAAACGCACTGGGATTAGCCTAACTGACTCTTTGGCGATGTGGCCTACGGCTAGCGTGAGTGGTTTTTACTTTTCCCATCCTGAAGCGCGATATTTTCAATTAGGCAGAATAGATAAAGACCAAGTTCAGGCCTACTCCAAAGCAAGAAATGAGAGCATTGATGAGAATGAAACGTGGCTTGCCCCAGTGCTAGGCTATTAACTAGTTTTTAATTTAAGAGCAAACATGAGCATTGTCAGGCATTTATTTCTTATAGTATTTTGCTTTTCAATTCATTCTATTGCCCAGCCTTTTGAGGAAAGTATCGAAGACATTCTGGTTAGTGCCTCGATGATCCCCATCAGCATCCAAAGAACAGCAAATGCTGTAGATATTATTGATGAGGATGATTTAGCCAATTCAGCATCCTTAGATATCTCTGATTTATTAAGAAATATATCTGGTTTGGCTGTAAGCCAAACTGGGGCCCTAGGCTCTCAAACACAAGTAAGAGTCAGGGGGAGCGAGGCCAATCATTTGTTAGTGATAATTGATGGCATTGAAGCAAACAACCCAGGTCAAAATGATGAATTCACATGGGGAACATTATCGCCTAACAATATTGAAAGAATTGAGATTATTAAAGGACCGCAAAGCACTATGCATGGCAGCGATGCCATGGCCGGGGTTATTAATATCATTACCAAGACGCCTACAAACCCATTAGAGTTAAGTGCTTTTTTAGATTATGGAAATTTTCAGACTGAAAATAGGGGCATGAGCTTTGGAAGCAGAAAGGAGAACGGTAGCTATCAAATAGGCATAAGCAATCTAACAAGCGATGGCGAAAATATCGCCAGGCAAGGTAGAGAAAAAGATGGATATGACAATACCAATGTAAACATAAAGACTGACTTCATTATCAACAAACAGTTAACTGTTGCAGGGATTGGGCGCAGAACTTATGGAAGCAGTCAATACGACACTGATTTAGATTTTGATAGCATCGTTGATGATGCAGATATGTTGGCAAAATTTCGAATGACTGCAACAGGGGTTGAGCTGGAATATTCCCCAGTGCAAACAGGGTGGATACATACATTTTCTTATAGAAATACAGAGCACGATAATAAAGACTATCAAAACAACATAATAGGGATATCAACACTCTCTGATAAAGAGCAGCTTCGATTTATTAGCTCACTATTTCTTAACAATTCAAATCAAAGAGTCTCATTGGTCTTAGAAAAAGAAGATGAAGACTATGCACAAAGAGGCCCTATTAATGATTATGGTAGTTATGGAATCTTTGATCCTAATCAAGACAGAACACGCAATGCCAAAAGCTTTGCAGCAGAGTATCGTGGCGAAATTGCAGATAATCTTTTTGTGGCTTATAGCAAACGCTATGAGCGCAGCTCAACATTTAAAAATAGCAGCTCATACATGCTTGAAATTATTTATGACCTTGAGGATGGTAATAAAATCAGAGCTCTGTATGGTACCGCTACCAAGAATCCCACTTTTACAGAACTTTATGGTTTTTATACAAATTTTATTGGCAACCCTGACCTTTTCCCTGAAAAGTCAGAAAGCTGGGAGCTTGGCTTAGACAGCACTATTTACAAAGGTTTGATTGAAACCTCTATATCAGCATTTAATTCAAAACTTATAAATGAAATAGACGGTAATTTTATTGATCCGGCTACATATCGTTTTACAGCCATTAACAGGATAGGCAACAGCAAAAGACAGGGGGTTGAATTTAAAGCTTTGATAAAACCCAAAAACGATTTCTTTATAAACTTTTCTTATGCCTATACGGACTCAGTCCAACCAAGTGTTGAGGGCGTTTATGAAGCAGAGTTACGAAGACCTCGACATATAGGCAGCTTAAGATTCTCATGGCGGGGCTTCAATAGATTAAATCTTGGAGTTGAAACGCAATATAACGGCTCCCAATTAGATTATGCCTATCCTAAACGCATCTCCATGCCTAATTACATTGTTACTAATGTAAGTGGAAATTATCTCTTCAACGACAAGCTAGATATCTACTTTAGATTTGATAATCTACTAGATGAAAAATATGAAGAAGTCTTTAGCTACAGAGCTCAAGGCAGGTCTGCAAGGGTTGGCATCCGCATAAAAATTTAAATTTGTTGTAATGGATAAGAAAAGCGATTCCAAAAAAAATAATCACAAACAAAAGATGCAAAAGCTTAAAGAAAGCGTGGATGCCTCTATTGCTGCTGCAACCACAGAAAAAGGCATTGGCATACTTTTAACTGGAGACGGCAAAGGCAAAACAAGCTCAGCGTTAGGCATGGTTTTAAGATCTCTTGGTTATGGATTTAAAGTCGGAGTAGTGCAATTCATTAAGGGGGCCCATCCATCGGGCGAAGCAAAATTTTTCTTACACAATCATCCAGATATCACCTTTCACCAAATGGGAACTGGCTTTACCTGGGAAACCCAAGATCGTGATGGTGATATTAAGGCTGCTCTTGAAACTTGGGCGATTGCTGAGAATATGCTTAAAGATGAAAGTTACTATTTAGTAGTTCTGGATGAGCTCACCTATATGCTTAGTTTTAAGTATTTGGATGAAGAAAGGGTTTTAAAAACGCTAAACTCAAGACCAAAAAACCAAACTGTAGTTGTAACAGGGAGAGGGGGCGGCAAGGCTTTAAGAGACTGGGCTGATACGGTTTCAGAAGTTAAAGAAGTAAAACATGCTTTTAATTCAGGCATCATGGCAAGAGAGGGAGTAGACTATTAAGCTCATGGTAAAAAATATCTCAATTATAGTTTTGCTATTAATAGCAAGTCGGTTCATTGGATTGCCAGCAAACTTTTCACCACTGTTAGCGCTTGCGGTAGTCATTCCTAGAGTCACCCCTCATAAATTTATTCAATATTTACTGCCGG
>VMDH01000013.1 GCA_008080945.1 Gammaproteobacteria bacterium
ATATTTCCATAATAGTAAATACTTACTATTATCCAGCCAGTCCCAAAAATCCAAAATGCAAATCCCCAAATAAATAGCCTGCTAAATAAGGAACGATTAGATAAATCTTGCTTAAAAAGATAAGCAACATAGCCATAAGAAATTATGGCCAAAAACTTAAAGTCAAATGGAGCAAAAGATAAAAAATTAATGGCTCCAAATAAAAATGGAGTAAGAATATTAACTAAGAAAGTTGAATTATTTTTCTTTAATAGTGATGCCAATTTTTTTAACTTTTCTCTTGTCGGCTGCTGTCACGGCAAGTATTAAATTATCAAATTCTATTCTATCTCCAACCTTAGGAAGCAAGCCAAGCTGCTGGATAAATAATCCTCCCAAAGTTTCGGCATCAATAGCGCTTACATCGACCTTGAAGGTCTCAGCAAAAACTGGCAATTCCAACATTGCATCTGCAATAAATTCTTTTTCTGCAACCTGAATGAGTTCATCGGTTTCTTCAACGTCATGCTCGTCTTCAATTTCACCAACAAGCTCCTCCAATACGTCTTCTATCGTAACCAGGCCTGAAATAGTCCCATATTCATCAACTACTACAGCTAGATGAGATTTATCTCTTTTAAAATCCTCTAATAAAGTATCTAGCTTCTTAGTTTCTGGTATAACCTTGATTTCTCTCAGCATTTTCTTTATGTCAAGGAGTGAACCATTCACTAATTCAGGAATAATATCTTTTGCCAGCATCAGCCCTAGCACTTCATTAGGAGCATCTCCAAGCACTGGAAACCTTGAATGACCCGAAGATATTACTTTTTCAATAATATTATTGTGAGCTTCTCCTGCTGAAATAGTGACCATCTCAATTTTTGGAACCATAATTTCTTTAGTTTTTCTTTCTCCAAGTTTTAGAGCACGATCTGCAATAAAGAAAGCCTCCTTGTCAATTAAATCGGTCAAATGCGCCTGTTCAAGTTGACTGCTTACCTCGTTGAGTGAGGATGCTTTAAAAATCCTTGAGGCAATTCGCTTTCTTAAGCTTTGAATAAATGAGAGTTTCGACGGAGGTTTATCGTTTTCGATCATATGACAAGATAAGGATTAGGAATGTTAAGTTTTGCAAGCATTTCAATTTCTAGCTTCTCCATTTTAGCAGCATCGTCCTTTGATTGATGGTCATAGCCGATTAAATGAAGCAGGGCATGTAATAACATATGCATGATATGGTGTTGAATGGGTTTATTTTGCTCTTGAGCTTCTTGATCACAGTACTCCATGCAAATAGCAACATCTCCCAAAAATTGGTCCTCTGCAAAAGTATCATTCGGAAATGCTAGTACATTGGTACATGCATCTTTTCCTCTAAATTGATTATTGAGACTTTGCATTTCTTTCTTGGTAATAAATTTTAGGTTTGCATCGCAATTGCCGAGATGGTTTGAAGCTTCATAGAAAATATGTTGAAGAGAATCCTCTATCATGGATAAGTGCTTTGAACTTTCAGTAGCATTAATAATTGTTAACCCCATTATTTACTATCTGACTCAGCTGAACTGTAGGCATCAACAATTTTTCTTACCAGTGGATGCCTGACCACATCTTTTGAGGTTAAATAAGTAAAACCAATGCCATCAACACCTTTTAAGACATCTTGAGCATGGATTAACCCTGACCGAATATGCTTGGGCAAATCAATTTGGGTGCTATCTCCATTCACTATCGCATAAGAGCCAAATCCCATTCTGGTTAAAAACATTTTCATTTGGTCAGTTGTAGTGTTTTGGCTTTCATCCATAATAATGAACGCATTATTAAGGGTTCTTCCTCGAAGATATGCTAATGGAGCAACTTCTAAGATGTCTCGTTCAATCATTCTTACTACCTTTTCATAGCCCACCATTTCGTACAAAGCATCATAAAGAGGGCGGAGGTAAGGATCTACTTTTTGAGATAAGTCTCCAGGTAAGAATCCTAGCTTTTCTCCTGCCTCAACGGCGGGCCTAATTAAAATAATTTTTTGGACCTTATCAGCAAGAAGATATTCAACGGCTTTGGCAACAGCTAAATATGTCTTTCCAGTTCCAGCTGGGCCAATACCAAAATTAATTTCATAGGTATCAATGGATTCTAAGTACTCCTGTTGCTTGGGAGATCGAGGTTTGATAGTTTTTCTTGGAGTCTTGATGATATGGTCTTTGAAGATTGCCTTAGGTTCATCATCTGTATCTGCAGCATTGGAAACAATGTTTGTAAGGAATTCTTTGGAAATTTGCTCTCCTGAGTGGGTTGCTGCATACAACTCACTCATGACCTTGCTGGCTTTAGAAATTTGATCAGCATCACCTTCAATTTTAATAATATTGCCATTTTGAAAAATCTTTACTTTGAGTTTTTTTTCAATAATTTTTAAATTGCCATTGAGCTCACCAACAAAGTTAGCAAGCGCAAGGTTGTCTACTGGTTCTAAAATGAGTTGCTGAGAAATACTCTGAGATGCTTGCATCAAGTTGGTGGTATGTGCTCCTGTGAAAAAATGTGACCCTGAAGTGAGTGTGCCAAAGCTTTATCAATCTTAATATCTATTAATGTACCTAGAATTTGAGTATTTTGGAAGTCAAAATTTACCACTCTATTGCACTCTGTCCTGCCTTGCATTCGTGAGTCAGCTTTTTTAGAAAGACCTGTTACTAAACAGCGTTGGACCGAACCTTCTAAATCTTTGGAATACTCTTTTTGATAGCTATCCAATAGGGATTGAAGCTCATACAGCCTCTCTTTCTTTTCTGGGAGTTTAATATCGTCCTCAATCATTGCTGCGGGGGTTCCTGGTCTTGCAGAATATATAAAGCTAAAAGACGCATCAAACTTGACTGTATTTACTAAGTCAATTGTTTCCCTAAACTGGGCTTCGGTTTCTTGTGGAAAGCCTACTATAAAGTCAGAGGAAATTTTAATCCCGGGTCTTGCAGCATGCAGTTTTTCAATAATCTCAAGATAGCTTTCTCTAGAATAATTCCTTTTCATTTTAGTTAAAATTTCATTGGAGCCTGATTGAACTGGTAAGTGCAGATGACTGACTAGCTCAGGTACATACTTATAAGCTTCTATAAGATCATCTGTCATATCCAATGGATGAGAAGTGGTATAACGAATCCTTTCAATACCATTTATTGAACCTGTGACTTCTATAAGATCGCTTAATCTGAGCAATCTCCCATCTAAGGGGTGCTCATATGCATTAACATTTTGTCCTACAAAGGTAATCTCGGACACTCCTTGCTCTGCTAATCTTGCAACCTCATCAAAGATTTGTTGAGGTGCTCTACTAACCTCATCTCCTCTGGTATAAGGAACTACACAAAAAGAGCAATACTTAGAGCATCCTTCCATAATGGATACAAATGCGGTTGGGCCTTCTGCGGTTGGCAATGGTAATAAATCGAATTTTTCTTCTATCGGAAAAGAAACATCGACAGCTTTAATCTTGTTACTTTCTTCCAAGAGCTGAGGAACTCTCTGCAAAGTTTGGGGCCCATAGATAAGGTCAACATAAGGAGCTCTTTTAAAAATATTTTCTCCTTCTTGGGTGGCAACGCACCCCCCAACCCCAATTTTTAATTTTGGATTATGTTGCTTGAGCTTGTGCAATCTACCAAGTTCAGAGTAAACCTTTTCTTCTGCTTTCTCCCTTATAGAACAAGTATTCAATAGAATAATATCTGCATCCTCTGGAGTTGAAACTTCTTGAATATCTCCGCTTGATTGCATAACCTCTAATGTCATTTTTGAGTCGTACTCATTCATTTGACATCCGTAAGTTTTAATATAAAGTTTCTTTCCCATAAGCTAATTATGAATAAAAGTAAGACAATTTATAAAATAATGTTCATGCAACTCGGTGAAATATACGAGATATTTGCAAAGCAAATCTATCAAAGCGATATGTACGGTTTCATTGAGGTGGAAGAGTATATATTTAATAAATCAAAACAGCTAGTAGTTGATCCCTCATCTGAAAAGCTTAAGAACGAATTTAAGGGCGTGGAAAGATCTTATATTCCTATAAACCAAATCATTAGAATTGATGAGGTGGCAGAAACAGGTGAGGCTAAAATAAAAGAAAATAAAAACCAAGTAACGCCTCTTCCCATAAATATTCAGCCTGCAAATTTAAAAGACTAGTTTTAAACAGCACATTTTATGTAAACGAGCATAGAGTGTTTGTTTTATAATTCATTTATGAAGAGAAGAGAGCTGCTCAAATTATCTGCAATCTCGGCAGGACTAGGAGCACTCTCTGGCAAGGTAACTAGCCAATCAATCAAGGCATTTTTTAAGCATGGAGTTGCAAGCGGAGACCCAACTCAAGATAAAGTTATATTATGGACAAGAGTAACCCCTAATCGTCCAGGAAATATCAAGGTTACTCTTGAGGTTGCTACAACTAAAGATTTCCAAAATATAGTCTTCCAAAGAGATTTATATACAAACCCAACCAAGGACTACACGGTCAAATATGATTTCAAAGCAGGCTTGCATTTTAAGCAAGGTAAAAGCTTTTACTACAGATTTCATGTCAATCATATCTATTCTGAAACCGGTAGATCTCAGACTTTTCCTAAGGGTAATACAAGTTTTGCATGTCTAAGCTGCTCAAACTTTCCCACGGGATTCTTCAATGCTTACGAAGCCTGCTCTGAGGAGAATATTGATTTTTGGTTGCATCTTGGAGATTACATTTATGAATACAATGATCGGGGATATGGAACAGATAATGCTCAAAAGCTTAACCGAATTCCTAAACCCTCTCATGAAATCATTTCATTAGCAGATTATCGAATAAGGCATGCTCAATACAAGACAGATGAAGGATCAAGAATGCTGCATGCGGCGGCTCCTTTAATTGCGGTCTGGGATGACCATGAATTCTCAAATGATGCTTGGATGAGGGGCGCTGAAAATCATGCATTTGATGGAAGCGAGGGCACGTTTACAAAGAGAAGGGCTGCTGCAATAAGAGCTTATATGGAGTGGATGCCAATAAGAGAGCAAACAAGCAAGAGAAAAATTTACCGCCAATTTCAAAATAAGGTTATAAATTTGATGATGCTGGATACCAGACAATTTGGCAGAGATAAACAAATCCAGCCCCTTCAATTTATGAATG
>VMDH01000048.1 GCA_008080945.1 Gammaproteobacteria bacterium
TCAATAACATACTTTGCCCTTCTGATCGCAGCTACATATGCACCTCTTCTTACATAATAATCTGCTGCGCTAAGTTCGCTTTTGGCAATAAGATTTCTTAGATAAATTAATCTCTGTTGTGCATATGAAGAGTATTGGCTGCTAGGAAATCTTGTGAGAAACTCGGTTAATTCAGCAAACGATTGTTTCGCGCCGCTAATATCTCTTTTGGAGAGATCAGCATCAAAGAGTCTCACAAAAAGAGTTTTATCCCTTGTATAACTTGCAAGCCCTCTCATGAAATAGGCGTAATCAATATTGGGATGCCGAGGATGAAGTCTAATAAACTTTTCTGCTGCAGAATGCGAGGCTTCATCGTCTCCATTCATGTAGTGAGCATAAATCAGTTCTGATTGAGCTTGTTCAGCATATCTGCCAAACGGATATCTAGCTTCTATCATCTCAAGGGCTTCAATAGCTGAGAAGAAATTTTTAGCTCTCATTCTAGTTTGAGCGAGCTCATAGTAAACTTGTTCAGGACGCTCTACTTCTTCAGTATCTTTGCTGCAAGAACTGATAAATGAGACTGAAACTAAGATTATTAAAGTCAGTTTTATAGTATTGAAGTAACGCATTGGGGAGTATTGTACAATCAATGGCATTGCAAGGGCGATTAAATAGGCAATTTAATTAACAATCTATTATGCAATTAAAAGCAATCATTGAAGAGAATCTATCTGGGCAAAGACTAGATAGAGCAGCCAGCTCTACATGGGTAGATTATTCCAGAACAAGTATAAAAAAATGGATAGATGAAGGCAGGGTATTGTTAAATGGAGAAGTAGCCAAGCCAAAAGATAAGGTCTTCAGTGGAGATGAAATAAGCATGCAGCCTGGTATCTTGAGAGAGGAGTCTTGGGATCCTCAGGACATTCCCCTAAACATAATAGCCCAAGAACAGCACTTCATAGTGATCAATAAGCCATCAAATTTAGTTGTTCATCCAGGTGCAGGAATTTCATCTGGAACCCTTGCTAATGCATTAGCTTTTCACTTTGATGAGTTAACTGCTCTCCCTAGAAATGGGATTGTTCACAGATTGGATAAGGATACTTCAGGGATCATGGTGATTGCCCGCACCCCTAAATTTCATAAATCAATTATTGCTCAGCTGCATGATAGAGAGGTCTTTAAATCTTACCAAGCAATAGTTTATGGAGAGGTCAAAGCAAGCAGGAACTTTAATGGAGCAATAGGGCGAGATCCAAAAAATAGAATCAAGATGAAAATTACCGAGCATGGGCGCGAGGCCTATACATCTATTTTTCCAAATCTAACTAAAAATGGATGCTCTTTAATAGATGTTCATATTGCTACTGGAAGAACCCATCAAATTAGGGTTCATCTTTCGGAAGGGGGTCTCCCGATAGTGGGCGATCAGCTTTATAAACCAAGATCTTTGAACCCAAATTCATTTAGCCCTTCTGTGCTTGAAATTACTTCAAAATTTACCAGACAGGCTTTGCATGCTCAGCAACTAAAGTTTTTAGATCCTAGTGGAAAAAATATTGATTTAGCCGCAGATGCCCCAGATGATTTTTTAAACCTCCAAGAACAGCTATTTCTTTAGGCATTTTCTTGTTTTTATAAATAATTAATGTATAAACAACCGATATTATTTTTTATTAAATGAAGTTTTCTGGCGGAGATCTATTAATGCGTGCCCTCAAGGAAGAGGGTGTAAAGCATATTTTTGGCTATCCAGGTGGCGCCGCACTGCACATTTATGATGCTTTATTTAAACAAAAGCAAATTCAGCATATCTTAGTAAGGCACGAACAAGGGGCAACGCATGCAGCAGATGGTTATGCAAGAGCCACTGGCAAAGCGGGCGTCGTTTTAGTTACCTCAGGCCCTGGAGCCACTAATGCCGTTACTGGTCTTGCGACTGCTTTTATGGATTCAGTCCCACTTATAGTTATCTCAGGACAAGTTCAAAGCCACTTAATAGGTACTGACTCATTTCAAGAAACCGACATGATTGGTATCTCTCGTCCAATAGTGAAACACAGTTATATCATTAACCGTGCTGAAGATATTCCCAAAATTGTCCAAGAAGCTTTTTATATTGCCACCAGCGGCAGACCAGGGCCAGTTGTCATTGATATTCCTAAAGACAAGACTGATCCTAATAAAAAATTTGAATACAAAAAACCAAAACATATCAGTATCAGGTCTTATAAACCTAAAATAGAGCCTCATCCAGGACAAATTAAAAAGGCTGCCAGAGCTTTGCTGTCATCTGAGAGACCTGTCATTTATGCTGGAGGAGGAGTAGTTCTTGGTAACGCTAGCAAAGAATTAATAGCTTTAAATAAATTGGTCAAGGCGCCAGTAACCAATACGTTAATGGGTCTTGGCTCATATCCTGCCAAAGATAAATTATTTCTTGGCATGCTTGGGATGCATGGCACCTATGAAGCTAATATGGCAATGCATCATGCAGATCTTATTTTAGCAATTGGTGCAAGGTTTGATGATCGAATTACGAATACGCCAGCCTTATTTGCACCCAATGCCAAGATTATCCACATAGATGTCGATCCAGCTTCGATTTCTAAAATTATTAATGCTGATATTCCCATCGTTGGGCAAGTTAAAGAATCACTTGGAGCATTAATAAAAGAAATTAAAAAATCTAAAATCAAAATTGATTCAGAAGCAGTTGATCACTGGGTATCGCAAATTAAAGAATGGAGAGCTCAGCATGGTCTTAATCACGAAATGTGGAAAGGCGCTAAAAAGAGTAACAAAATATTGCCACAGGTTGTTGTCCAGGAGCTATACCAGGCTACTAACGGAGATGCTTGGGTTACTTCGGATGTTGGCCAACATCAAATGTTTGTTGCTCAATACTATAAATTTAATAAACCAAGACGCTGGGTAAACTCAGGCGGACTTGGGACGATGGGGTTTGGTTTGCCTGCAGCTATGGGAGTTAAATTTGCATACCCTAAAGATGAGGTGGTTTGTGTAACCGGTGAGGGAAGTATACAAATGTGCATTCAGGAACTATCTACCTGTTTGCAATACGGAATACCTATTAAAATTGTCAACATCAACAACCAAGCGCTTGGTATGGTCAAGCAATGGCAAGACATGATTTATGATAAGCGTCACTCTGCTAGCACTTATCAAAACTCGCTACCTGATTTTGTAAAGTTAGCAGAGGCATATGGTCATGTTGGATTTAAGGTAACTAAACAGGAAGAATTAGCAAAGGTATTTAAAAAAGCATTTGCTCTGAAACATAAATTGGTATTTATTGATGTTTACGTGGATCCTTCGGAACATGTTTATCCAATGTTGGTTGCACCTAATGGCAGCATGAAAGATATGTGGATCGCAAAAGATAAAAAGGCATGAAAAGAACATTAGCAGTTTTAATTGAAAATAAACCTGGTGCTTTAGCAAGGATTGTAGGCTTATTCCATCAAAGAGGTTATAACATTGACAGTCTCAACGTTGCGCCAGTATTCGATGGTTCTTATTCTCGAATGACCGTAACTACGAGAGGCACTGAAAACGTGGTTGAGCAAATCACAAAACAAATTAATAAACTTATCGATGTGATCAAGGTATCTGATTTAACAGAGGGTTCGCATCATGAAATTGAATACGTGTTGATAAAGCTCTTCAACAAACAATTTAATCAAACCTTTAAGCGCAAATTGAAAAACTTAGAGTTTCAAGTTATTGAGCAGGATAATTCAATTGTGGTTTTGGGGATTACAGGGAGCTCCGCATCGGTAGACTCATTCTTAAAAGCTCTAAACAACAAGAGTTTTATTGAGGTAAGTCGATCAGGTTGCATGGGCATGCACAAGTCAGAGAAACATTTAACTATTTAGGTAAGCTGATGAAAATATATTACGATGAAGATGCCAATTTAGAGCTAATTCAAAATTTGAATGTAGCAATAATTGGATATGGATCACAAGGTCATGCGCATGCAAACAATTTACATGACTCGGGTGTGAATGTTGTGGTTGGCTTAAGGCAAGATTCCAGCTCATGGGAGAAAGCAGAAAGTGCAGGTCTCAAAGTCAAAGAAGTCTCAGAAGCTGTCAAAGATGCTGATTTTGTGATGATCTTAGCTCCTGATGAATTTCAACAAACTATTTTTGATAATCAAATTAAAAACAATATTAAAAAAAATGCAGTTCTAGGCTTTGCTCATGGTTTTAATATACATTTTAAGAAAATCATTCCTGCTGAAGATCATGCAGTTGTCATGATTGCCCCAAAGGGTCCAGGTCACACAGTAAGAAGTACCTATAAAAATGGTGGAGGAGTTCCATCTCTAGTAGCTGTATATCAAGAGTCCGGTGATGAGGATATATCAGCATTGGAGATTGCTCTGTCTTATGCTAAAGCAAATGGTGGGACTCGAGCAGGGGTATTGCACACAACATTTAAAGAGGAAACAGAAACAGATCTCTTTGGAGAACAGGCTGTTTTATGTGGAGGATTAACCTCTCTAATTAGAGCAGGATACGAAACTCTTGTTGAGGCTGGATACAGTAAAGAAATGGCTTATTTTGAGTGTTTGCATGAAACAAAATTGATTGTTGATCTTATATATGAAGGTGGAATTTCTAATATGCACTATTCCATATCTAATACAGCAGAATTTGGAGATTATGTGAGTGGTCCAAGAGTCATTGGAGAATCTTCTAAAGAGGCCATGAAAGCCATTCTTGCAGATATTCAATCTGGCAAATTTGCAGATAACTTCTTGGAAGATTGTAGAAAAAGTAATGATGCTTCTGGTGGCCCAATTATGAAAGAAAATAGAGAAAAGTTAGCTGAACATTCTATTGAAGAAGTGGGCGCAAATATCAGATCACAGATGAAATTTTTAGGCAAAGAAAAGCTAGTTGATAAAACTAAAAATTAATCAAAAAAAAGATACCTAATTATTACAAAACATGTACAATGTGCTTCCGCTCTAGAAGCGGTAGGTTCTGTTGACATTATTGGTTACTCGTGTGGGTGTTCAAATACGAGAAAATTTTATTTTTTTTGTCTTTTGTAAAAGGCAATTCATTGATCATAATTGAAGAGTTTGATCATGGCTCAGATTGAACGCTGGCGGTAGGCTTAACAC
>VMDH01000012.1 GCA_008080945.1 Gammaproteobacteria bacterium
GAGCAGTTGACTGTTAATCAATTGGTCGCAGGTTCGAGCCCTGCTCGGGGAGCCACTTCCCTTAATCATTCCCTTTAAGACTTTCTAAAGATTCCATCATTTTTTCTTGTACTTTATGCAGACCCTTAGTTGTCCTGATCATGACTTTGAAATCAATTACCTTTCCGTCTTCATTGATAGTAATTAGATCAACTCCGTTTACAACAACATCATCCATCGTGGTTTCAAATTCAAGACATAAGTGGTTTGTGCCCACGATTTCTCGAATATATTTAAATTGATTTAGAGAAAAGCTCTCTGAAGCTGCCATTAGATAAAGCTTAGTTAAATCTTTTCCAGGCAATGGCTTAAAGATAACTGGAGAATGGAAACTTACATCGTCATCTAGGATAGAATCTAAAAAGCCTTCATTATGTTTAGTAAAATTCTCCATCCAGATAGTTAGAAATTTTTCAGCAGGCGTCATATTTTTTTCCAAATTGTCCCATCGCTTGAATCGTCAAGCATAATGCCAAGGCCCAAAAGTTCATCTCTAATTGCATCTGCTTTGGCAAAATCCTTTTCAAGTCGAGCAGTGTTTCTTGCAAGAATTTTTTCTTGAATAAAGGTTTCGTCAATAGAAGCTCCATACCTCATAAAGTCTTCAGGATTTGCTTTCAGTAAACCGAGCGTTTGGCCAATGGAAACAAGAGCAAATCGTAATCTCGCTTTTTCAGATTCTTCACTGCTAGAATTAATTTTTCTTACTATTTCAAACATATTTCCAAATACTTGGGGAGTATTAAGATCATCATCCATTGAATTCTGAAACGCTCTTATTTCTTGAGAGATATCAGCGGAATCTCCTACAAGATCTGTGGTCTCAAGAGCTTGATACATTCTAGTCAAGGCTGCTTTTGCATTTGCAAGGGAGTCAGCATCAAAGCTAAGTTCACTGCGATAGTGGCTAGATTGAAGAAAAAATCTAATAACCTCAGGATGATAGTCGTTAATTAAGTCTTTTATAAGAGCGAAATTTCCTAGAGACTTAGACATTTTTTCACCCTGTATTTTGAGTAAGCCTGAATGAACCCAGTAATTTACAAACTTTACCTTGTTGGCACACTCAGATTGGGCTATCTCATTTTCATGATGTGGAAAAATAAGATCTGGCCCTCCTCCATGAATATCAAAAGAATCTCCTAAGCTATTCTTAGACATAACTGAGCATTCTATGTGCCATCCTGGGCGACCTTCCCCCCATGGGGATTTCCAACTTGGCTCACCAGGCTTAGCCATCTTCCAAAGCACAAAGTCATGAGGTTCCTCTTTGGCCTCATCTTTTTCAATTCTGGCACCTGCAATCAAATCTTCAATATTTTTATTTGATAGAGCACCGTAATCATTAAAGCTTCTGACTCTAAAAAAGACATCGCCATTCTTTCCTACATATGCATGCTCAGACTTAATGAGGTCTTCAATCATCTTGATCATGCCATCAATATTTTGAGTAGCTCTTGGTTCAACATTTGGCTCAAGAAGGCCTAACGCATCAAAGTCTTGATGCATTTGACTAATGGTTTTATTTACCAGGGATTCACAAGATTCATTATTTTCATTTGCGCGAGCAATGATTTTGTCATCTATATCAGTAATATTTCGAACATAATTTAATTTATACCCTGAGTGCAATAAATATCTGGCCAGCACATCAAATGCAACATAAGCTCGAGCATGTCCTAAATGGCAGGAATCATAAACGGTTACTCCACAAACATACATTCCCACTTCATTAGGCTTGATGCTTTTAAATTCCTCTTTTTTATTAGAAAGAGTGTTATAGAGTACTAGGGACATAAAAAATTATTATAATAGTCTTACAATTAATCTTTAAAACTAAATCATGATATTCGCGCGTCATTATAAGCATAATCTTAGATCAATTTTATTAATTCTATTCTTTGGCTTAGCATTTGTAAGTTGCTCGAATAATGAAACTATGGAGGATACTCTCATGCCAGTTGCAACTATTACTACTTCCGTTGGTGAAATCCATCTTGAACTTAATGCCGAAGCTGCACCTATTACTGTTAAAAATTTTATTGATCTAGCAAATGCTGGATATTATGAGGGAACTATTTTTCACAGAATCATCGATGGCTTCATGATACAGGGAGGTGGCTTAACTGCAGATATGGCAAATAAATCATCCGGAACTGATCCAATTACAAATGAAGCCAACAATGGGTTGCCCAATGACAGAGGAACTATTGCCATGGCAAGAACAATGGACCCTCATTCAGCAACTAGTCAATTTTTTATTAATCATAAAGATAATACTTTCTTAAACTTTACTGCAGAAAATACACAAGGCTGGGGATATGCTGTTTTTGGGCAAGTTATTAGCGGTATGGATATCGTGGATCAAATTGCAGTTTCTGAAACCACCACAGTGAATGGTTACCAAGACGCCCCGGTTGAACCCGTGACAATTTTATCCGTCACCATCGATGAATGAATTTAGCTTTTATCTCTGACTTACATCTATCTGAAGATACTTCTAGACTAAATAGCGCTTTTTTTAATTTCTTAAGCAACAGTAATCATGCTTTTGATCAGCTTTTTATTTTAGGAGATCTATTTGAAGCCTGGGTTGGTGATGATGATGACTCCCCCTTCGCCAATGATGTCTGTCAAGCACTGTTAAAGCTTTCTAAACAAGGTACTGAAATATTTTTTATTCATGGCAATAGAGATTTCCTCATTGGCGATGATTTCATGAAACGCTCTGGGGTAAAAATTCTTCCTGATCCTTTTACCTTTCAATGCTTTGATTTAAAGATAGCTCTATCTCATGGTGACTCCTTCTGTACGGATGATGTTGACTATCAAAATTTTAAAAAAGAAGTCCGCACTCAAGAATGGCAATCAGATTTCCTAGCCAAACCGCTTGCAGAAAGAAAGCAAATTGCTGCAAACATGCGAGATTCCAGTCAATCGTTAAGTGCTAATAAAGCCTCTAACATCATGGATGTTAATGATGATGCAGTCCAGATATTTGCTAAAAAGCATGGTATTGATTTCCTAATTCATGGACATACGCATCGTCCCAATTGTCATGTATATGATAGCTTTGAGCGCATTGTCCTTGGAGATTGGTCTGACCATGGTTGGATTGTATCTCTAACAAACGATAAGCCTAAATTAGAAAAATTTATTCTGTAGAAATATCCTGAACTCATTTATACTGTATATTTATACAGTATTTTTATGATTAAGTTTATTGGCTTCGTGGACTCCCTTGCCTCAGAAAATGAGACCATCCCTATGATATTGGAGAAAATATCGGTTGGTTTTCCCAGTCCGGCTAACGACTATTTGGAAACACCCATCAATCTCAATCATTACCTCATAAAAAATCCAGTTGCTACGTTTCTGCTGAGAGCCAGTGGGCAGTCTATGCTTGATGCTAATATTGGAGATCAAAGTATCCTCGTTGTTGATAGAAGTATTAAACCCAAACATCACGATATTGTTGTTGCATCTTTAGATGGAGAGTTTCTGTGCAAAAGACTGCAACTCAAGCCTAGAGTTGCTTTGTTGCCAGAAAACCAAGATTACCAACCGATCTATGTTAATAGCGGCAATCATTTAGAAATTATGGGCGTGGTGATTGCTTGCATTAATCAATACATATGAGTTTTGCATTGATAGATTGCGATAGCTTTTATGCTTCGTGTGAACGCATTTTCAGACCAGACCTTAGCCATAAGCCTGTAGTGGTACTTTCTAATAATGATGGTTGTGTAATTGCAAGAAGCAAAGAAGCAAAAGCTTTGGGTGTAGGTATGGGGGTGCCATGGTTTAAGGTGAAAGATCATTATCTCAAACACCAAGGTGCAGTCTTTTCTTCTAATTTTGCTCTCTATGGAGATATCTCTGGTCGCATGATGCATATACTCTCCTTGTTCACTGAAAAAATAGAAATTTACAGCATAGACGAAGCTTTTATTGGAGTACCTCATTGCATAATGATGAATCCACAACAAGCGACTGCTTTAGGCCAAGATATTAGGCAATGTATAAAAACATGGCTTGGGATACCAGTTAGAATCGGCATTGCTCCAACTAAAACATTAACCAAGATAGCAAGCTATATTGCAAAACATAATCCCGCGTACCATGGAGTATGTGCTATTCCCAACAACCAATATTTAATTAATAGATACCTAAAGCAGGTACCAGTACATGAGGTATGGGGAATAGGAAGGCGTTTGCGTCAACAACTCAGCACTCAAAATATCGATACTGCTTATGATCTCGCTTGTATTGATGCACAAATGATTAGAAAAAAATACAGCGTAGTACTTGAAAGGATGGTAAGAGAGTTACGAGGAGAGGCATGCCTTGCGCTGAATGAAGAGCATGACCCTAAAAAGCAAATTATAGTAAGCCGAAGCTTTGCTAAAAAAGTTACCAACCTCCAGGAATTAAATCCCATAGTAAATGATTTTGTAGTACGAGGATTTGAAAAACTAAGAAATGAAAAACAACTTTGTACAAAAATTAGTGTCTTTATTAGAACTAGCGCCTTTGATAAGAGTAATCTTGGCTATCAAGGATTTGATACATTTACCTATGCGCAGCCAACGCAAGATACCAGGCAAGGCCTCAGAGCTGCAAGACAGATCCTACAAAAAATTTTTATACCAGCTTATGCATATGCAAAAGCTGGCATTATCCTTAATGATTTCAATGGTGTAACCAATTTTCAACAACCAGATTTATTTGAAGAAGCTGCTCCACAATATGACAATAGCAACCAACTTATGAGCGCCTTAGATCTTATTAATAAAGAGCATAGAAATGTATACTTTGCTTCACAGAATCAGGTTGGCTATACAGCAATGAGGAGATCGATGGTGTCTCCAAGGTATACAACAAATATTAATGAGCTGCCGGTGGCCAAATAGAAAAATATCTATCGTAATGAGCTTGAGAGAGTTCAAATAATTCTTTATTGATTAAATCTTTGAG
>VMDH01000023.1 GCA_008080945.1 Gammaproteobacteria bacterium
CTCTGTGAAGAACTGTTTTCTGCTATTAAGACTGAATTCAAGCATCTCCATTACTATTACTTCCATAATTGTGTTTATGAAACCGTTTGGAAAGATAATAGAAGAAGATCTCAAGAAAGATTTAATGTTCACGACATCATTAATAAGTACGGCTCTGATTACAAATTAATCTTTGTGGGCGATGCCACTATGGCTCCCTATGAAATTACTAACAGCGGCGGCAGTATCGAGCATTGGAATGAAGAACCCGGCGGTCTTTGGGTCAAACGCTTATGTGAACATTTTAATAATGTCGCATGGTTAAACCCTGTGCCTGAAGATCACTGGGATTACACTTCATCTGTTTGCTTGCTGAGAGACTTGGTTGAAAAAAGGATGTATCCTTTAACTCTTAAAGGGCTAGAAGAGGGGATGAATAGTTTATCAAAATGAGTAATACAAATATTTCTGAAGGGATTAAATGGGGACCATTTACACTAAGAATTCCCTTTATCCATATGAAGTTCCGTGCAGGAGAATTCCTTCAAGGGCTTGTAATATCTGGGGCAACTGCATTTGCTGCTGCTCCTATGGCTATGAAGCTTGGACTTTCTTTTGAAGAGGCTGTAGCGCTAAGTTTTATTGCTGGTACGTTAATTTCTGCAGGACCAATTATTTTTGGTGAGCCCATGGCTCCAGGATGGGTAACCCCAGCAGTTCCAATTGTATTGGGAGCGCTTGCTGCTGCTGGATACTATGGAGCTGGTCCTTGTGTTGAAGGAGTTTGCCAATATAACCCTGATGCATGGCGATTCTTAGCTGCCATGTGTATTGAATTTAGTATTCTAATCTTGTTATTGGGTATAACTGGCTTTGGAAAAGTCTTAGTTGAGAGGATTCCTAGAGGTTTAAAAGCTGGCATCATACTGGGTGCAGCTTTAGCAGCTTTCTATCAAGTCTTTTATGAGGATTTTGCTGCTTATGAAGCACAACCAATTTCAATGACAGTTGCAATTGTGCTTTGTGTAATTACAACTTTTTCTAATCCATTTAAAAAACTAGCTTTAAAAAGCAATTTCTTTAAAATCCTTGGCTCCTTAGGATTATTGCCTGGTTTTGTAGTAGCTGGATTTGTTGCCTTTTTAATGGGAGAGGTTGTATTTAATATTGAGTGGGGTTTTAAAATTCCTGATATTCCAGGCCTCATAGTTAAAACTTCACCTTTATACTTAGGATTGCCCTCAGCCCAGATGTTTATAGATGCTTTGCCTTTGGTATTAATTGGCTACATGCTTTTATTTGGTGATTTGGTGACCGCAACTGAAGTATTACTGGATGCTCAAAAAAATAGACCGGATCAGAAGCTTCCAATCGATTTAAATAGATCTCATTTATCCGTTGGCATAAGAAATCTAATCGGCACCGTATTAAATCCATTTTTTCCAACCCAAGGAGCTCTTTGGACTGGAGTACATGTGGTAGTAGCAGAAAGATGGAAAAAGGGGCCAGATGAAATGCCATCTATTTTTGATGGGATCGGTTCGTATTATTTAATGGGTATTCCATTTTTATATTTCTTCTTACCCTTCGTAACTCTTATGCAGCCTCTAATGGTAATGGCTCTTACATTGACGCTCATACTTACAGGTTTTGCATGCGCTTACGTCGCCATGAACATTCCTCAAAAAAACTCTGAAATGGCTACAGCATTACTCATAGCATTTTTTGTTACTTTCTATAGTGCTTGGGTTGGTTTAGTCGTTGGATTGGCAATGTGCTTGCTGGTTGATGGGTTGGAAGAAGAGCCTACAGCATAATCATGAACGCCCTAGAGATTTCTAATCTAAAGAAGACCTATGCAAGCGGGGTAGAAGCCTTGAAAGGAATTTCGCTTTCTGTTGAAGAGGGTGATTTCTATGCATTATTGGGACCCAATGGAGCAGGAAAATCTACAACTATCGGAATTGTGTCATCTCTAGTAACTAAATCAGATGGCAATGTCTCTATCTTTGGAACAGATATTGATCAAGATTTTGCAGAAGCAAAACGAAAACTGGGTGTAGTTGCTCAAGAGATGAACTTTTCACCCTTTGAAAAGGTATTAGATATTGTCGTAACCCAATCTGGATTTTATGGTATTCCTAAAAAAGTTGCTCTAGCAAGAGCAGAAGAGGTTTTGCATAAATTAGGATTATGGGAAAAGAAAGACCTTCAATCTAGAACTCTTTCTGGTGGATTAAAACGCCGCTTAATGATTGCAAAATCGCTTATCCACCAACCTCGATTATTGATTTTGGATGAGCCTACTGCAGGTGTAGATATAGAGCTTAGAAGAGGTATGTGGGATTTTATACGAGAGCTAAATAAGAACGGAACCACTGTTATCCTGACCACGCATTACTTAGAAGAAGCTGAGCAGCTTTGCAAAAATATAGCAATCATTGATAAAGGTTTGATTGTTGAAAATACTTCCATGAAGGATTTGCTTAAAAAACTTGATATGCAGACATTCATTTTAGACCTAGAAACAAATTTAGATACATTGCCTGCTTTTGATGGATATATTGTCAATCAAATAGATCCCTCAACTTTAAGAGTTGCTCTAAATAGAGATCAATCCTTAAATGCTTTCTTTGAGAACCTTTCTAAATTAAATATTCAAGTGAAGTCTTTAAGAAATGAAGCTAACAGGCTAGAAGAACTTTTCTTACAAATAATTAAAAACGACCATGAGCAATAGAACTAGAGAAATACTATGGTCTCTTAGAACTCTTACTGAGCGCGAGATTCGTAGGTACTTAAGAATATGGGTGCAGACATTAGTTCCTCCTGCGGTAACCATGTCTCTTTATTTTGTTATTTTTGGTTCATTAATTGGGCCAAGAATAGGATCTATGAATGGCTTTGATTATATTCAGTTTATGATCCCTGGTTTAATCATGATGTCGGTTATAACCAATTCTTATTCTAATGTGGTGTCTTCCTTTTTTGGTGTTAAATTTCAACGCTCAATTGAAGAGTTACTTGTTTCACCTATGCCAGCATTTATTATTTTGCTTGGCTTTATTATTGGCGGTGTCTCAAGAGGGATCCTTGTGGGTATTGTGGTTTATTTGGTAAGTTTATTTTTCTATCCAGATTTCACCATCCACAACCTGCCTTTGACATTAGGGGTTTTAGTTCTAACTGCTATTTTATTTTCATTGATGGGCTTCATTAACGCTATATTTGCAGATACTTTTGATGATATATCGGTTGTACCAACATTTGTTTTGACTCCATTGATATATTTGGGTGGTGTCTTTTATTCCATCTCTATACTTCCTGAGATTTGGCAAAAAGTATCACTCATCAATCCAATGCTTTATGTTGTAAATACCTTTAGAGAGGGGATGTTAGGTGTCAGTGATATCGATGTAACATCGGCTTTGTTGATGCAGTTATTCTTTATTATTATCTTAACTGCTTCTTGTTTGTATCTTCTTAAAACAGGTAAAGGAACCAGACAATAATAATGCCAAAATACCTTGGCAAATCAGATTCTTATCAAGCTAATAATTTAGATGATGTTTCTTTAGAAATTATCCCAAGAGAGACTAATACAGCCTATGTGCTTAATGGATGGGACTATTGGAATGCCTATGAATTTATGCATCTCCAAAACGATGAGCCCGTACTAGCTTGCCTTGAAATAAAAATACCATGCAGTTCTAAATTCATTATTGAATCTAAATCTATGAAATTATTTTTAAACAAGTTTTTCAATCAAGAATTTCAAGCAAATGACATAACTTCAAATCTAAGTAATACATTTTCAGAGGCATTAGATGCTAATGTAGATGTAAATATCATTCAACAATACTCAAATCCCCCTGATTTTAAACCACTAAATAAACACTCTGGGGCATTAGTATCTGAAACTGTCTACAGGTTTCAAGGCTACAGATCGCTTTGTCCTGTAACTAGTCAACCTGATTTTGCTAACCTATTTTTCTTTTCTGAGAATTTTAATAATTTAGATAGCCAGGTTTTATTAAGTATTATAAAAAATCATATGCATACCCAAGCTTTTCATGAAGCTTGCATTGAATCTATAACTAACGAAATCTTGAAAGCTCATGAAACAGATCTCCAAGTTTTTGGAAGATTTTTAAGGCGAGGCGGGATAGATATTAATCCACTTCGATGCTTCAACACCACTAATCCAATTTTTGAGAACTTCCGTGAATTTAACCAATAACATTAAACACTTTGATTCAAAAGACTTACTCGATGATTTTTTATTTAATAAGCTATCTGATATTAGTCAATCAGGAAATTTTCATTCCATAATTTTATCTGGGGGAAGCTCTCCTGTTTCCTTCTATAAAAAACTTGGCAATTCTTCATTATCTTTATCCAATTTACAATTTGTTTTATCTGATGATAGGAGAGTTCCAATTGATGATCCGCTCAGCAATGAGGGTATGTTAAATGAAACCATTGGAGTCGTTGAAGGCTTTAATTTGCTTTCACTGCATTCTAACGACATAGAACAAAGTCTTAACTCTATTCCAGTATACGAGCTAGCTATCTTAGGGATGGGTTTAGATGGACATTTTGCTTCTATTTTTCCTGAGATGACGAATGTAGATAAAGCGCTTACCTCTTTGGGATCAATAGAAATGGTAGATGATGGTTTTCCGGAAGTTCCAAGAATTAGCATGACGCTCAATGAAATTGATAAAGCTAAGGAGATCATTCTCCTTATCAGTGGTCAGGAAAAGATAGATTTGCTATCAAATTTAAGGGCTGATTCCAATCTTCCGATTAAATATTTAATTGAAAGAACAAAACATAAGCTTTTAATTACTACATCTGCTTAAGTTTTTGTTAAAATTCTCAACCTCGGAGAGATGGCAGAGTCCGGTTTAATGCACCATCTTGGAAGGGTGGCGTACCGCAAGGTACCGAGGGTTCGAATCCCTCTCTCTCCGCCA
>VMDH01000064.1 GCA_008080945.1 Gammaproteobacteria bacterium
AATTATGCTAGCAGCAAAACTTTATGGGAGTGGTTAACTGAAAAGAATTTTTCTCAAAACTTTATTCATGAATATGTTGTTCCTATGGCTTCTTCTATCTGGTCAAGTGATTTTGATGTTATTAAAAACTTTCCTTTCAAGACCTTCATAAATTTTTATGATAATCATCAATTATTTAATCTAGTTCAACGCCCGCAATGGCAATCAGTTAATAATGGAAGTTCAACTTACATCAACAAGATGCAAGCATCCTGGAACGTAAAGAATGTATTTCTTGAATCGAATCCTCAAGTTAAAAAAACAGATAAATTTCAAATTCTTCATCAAGAGAAGCTTTATGAATATGACAAAATTATTTTTGGCTGTCATGCAAACCAAATAAACAGTATTTTTCCAGAAATTAATAACATCATAGAGACAAATGCCCTCAGTAAATTTAAATACTCAAAGAATCTTGTATCCATCCATACTGATCAGAGCGTAATGCCATTTAACAAAACGCAATGGAGCTCTTGGAATGTTCAACATACTGACAATAACTTCTTCTTAACGTACTGGATGAATAACTTACAAAAATTAAATACTACACAAGATATTTTTGTTTCTCTTGGAGAGCATTCAAGGATAGATGAAGATAGCTTAATTAAAAATTTTGAATATCAGCATCCTATATATTCAGAAAAATCTATTGAGGCCCAAGGCGAACTGAATAATCTTCAAGGCAAAGGCGGCATTTATTTTGTTGGAGCATACTTGGGGTATGGTTTTCATGAAGATGGTCTAAACAGTGCTATAAGGGTTTCAAATCAAATTATGGAAGAAGTTAATGTATTTTGATGGCAGCGTATTTCATCAAAGAGTAGTAGGTAAGAGCCATCAATTTACTTATCCTTATCCAGCTGAATTATTTTCAAATATCTATGATTTTAATGGGGAGGAATTTACCATTGCCTTTCTCGAATCATTCCCAAGATTTACTGATTCTATCCATCCCGGATTAATTGATCACTTTAAAGAGTGCAAAAATATTTTTTATGGTGACTTGAAAGATATTCAAATTGATTTTTTAGGACTACCCAATAATTCATACTTTAATAGATTCAACCCTGTGAGATTCTTCTTTATCAGGCATAAAGAGAATTGCATTGGCTTATTAGCAGATGTTACCAATACCTTTAAAGAGAAGCGGTCTTATTTTATTCACGATCATGGAAATAGTATTCAAAATACTAGACTGACAAGCATCAAAGACATGTATGTATCTCCATTCAATAAGAAAAATGGTTCCTACGAATTTGAATGCGATTACTCAAATCAAAATCTCAGAATAAATATCAATCAATATTATGCTGGTGAACTCATAGTTAGAACAAAATTATGGGGCAGCATTTTGCCAAAAAAATCTTTCTTGCAAAGAATGAGATTTTTCTTTTCTTGCCTGCTTGTTATTCCCCGCATTCATTGGCATGCTTTATTATTGTTTGTAAAAAAACATAGCATCTATCCTCACGGAGAATCTGGTTACCATAATGAAAATTCTTGATAATTTTATTCATAAAGCATTATCTAATATCTCTAAAGGCGTTTTAACCGTCACTCTTCCTAATGGAACCTCTAGAACCTATGGAGTGGATGGCCTCAAGGCAGACTTAACCATCCACTCATACAGAGCAATCAAACTAATCATTCAAAAGGGTGATATAGGCTTTGCAGAATCTTATTTTAAAGATTATTGGTCCACAAATAATTTGCTAATGCTTTATGAAGTATTGATTGCGAATTTAGACGAAATGCAAAAACAACTTGCAAATAATACTGTTAACAAATTTATCAATTACCTAAAGCATTTATTAAGATTTAATAGTATTTCAGGTAGCAAAAAGAATATTCATGCACATTATGACTTAGGTAATGAATTCTTTTTTCTTTGGTTAGATAGAACAAAAACTTATTCTTCAGCACTTTTTAATAATAGTGATATTCCATTAGAGGAAGCGCAAACCAATAAATATCAGAGCATCTTAGATGAATTAAATTTACCTAAGGGATCTTCTATTCTAGAAATAGGCTGCGGTTGGGGAGGCTTTATGGAGCACGCTAGTAATGCTGGGTACAAAGTAGATGGATTAACTATTTCAGAAGAACAATATAAGTATGCAACTAAGCGATTAGAGAGTGCAGATGCTTCTTCGGTAATCTTTGAAGATTACCGAAAACATCAAGGCAAATACGATGCAATAGTCTCTATTGAAATGTTTGAAGCTGTAGGTTCCAGGTATTGGAGCACCTTTATGGATAAAGTAAGCTCTTTTTTAGAATCTGGCAGTAAAGCTATTATTCAAGTTATTACCATTAGAGACGATTTGCTTGATAAATATCTCCAATCCTCTGATTTTATAAAGACTTACATATTTCCTGGCGGAGAATTGATTGGTAAAGATAAACTTAAAATTATTGGACAAGACGCTGGTTTGGTACTTAACAATAGCAAGTGTTTTGGAAAGGACTATGCAGCTACCCTAGAAAAATGGCACATCAAGTTTAAAGAAACTGAAACTGAGATCTTAACCCAAGGTTTTGATAAAAAATTTATAAATATTTGGGAAACCTACCTCGCATATTGTAGGGGTGGATTCCTGGCTCAAAGAATAGATGTTGGGCAATTTTCTTTTGTTAAAGAGTAGTGGTAAGAATAAATTTCAAGAATAATTGGGGATCGTTTAGGGCAACTTATGATTCATTCAGCAACTTAGTGGAATTGAAAAAAATAAAAAACTCTTCTGCAATAAGGGAAGAGCATAAATTAGGCTCTATTCTGGATGCTTTTTACGAGCAAAAAAACTACTGCTTACCCGAAATTAAATTAATTGGCACTGATTTCCAAAAGAAAGTATGGAGTACCATTGCGCGCATACCCCATGGTAAGACAATGACTTATCAAGAAATTGCAAATGCTATTAATCACCCGAAGGCAGTTAGAGCAGTTGGTACAGCCTGTAAAACTAATCCAATACCTTTTCTAATCCCTTGCCATAGAGTTGTTTCTACGAATAATGGCATTGGTAATTATTTCTATGGCATTGGACTAAAAAAATTATTACTCCAAAAAGAGGGTTCACTTGGAAGATAAAATAAGTCAAAAAATTCTTAATCAATTTAATGTTATAAATCTATATATTGAGAATGAAAGTCACATGCATGGAGGCTCTGCTGGAGACTCTCATTTTAAAGTTGTACTTATTTCTGATGATTTTAAAGAATTATCACTTATGGAAAGACATAAAGCAGTTTATGATCTTTTAAGCGAAGAAATGAATAATATCCATGCACTATCACTTCATCTCTTCTCGGGCGATGAAAATATCCAAAAAGAATTATTAATTTCACCTAACTGTGTAAAGAAAAAATAATGAAGAACCTTATAAATTTTGTAGCACTTCGTCCATGGATTACCTTACTTTTTATAGTAGGGTTAGCTATTTTTGCTTCATTAGGCTTAAATAATTTTAAGTTAGATGCTTCTTCAGATGCTTTAGTCCTTGAAAATGATGATGATCTAAAAATATACAGAGAGGTCAATGAGAATTATGGTGGCTCTGATTTTCTTATCATAACTTTTACTCCCATTGATGGAGTTTTTTCTGCTAACTCTCTGGAAGTTTTACAATCATTGGAGCAGAGGCTTAAAGAATATCCTGAAGTAAGCCAGGTGCTTTCATTGCTGGATGCTCCGATCTTCTTTCAACCCAAGGTAGGCCTCTCAGAGATCGCAGACAATATCAAAACAATAGAAACAGATGGTATTGATTTGGTAGCTGCTAAAGAGGAGATATTGGGCAATCCCATCTACTCTGAGCTCATTATTTCTAAAGATGGCAGAACAACAGCACTTCAGATTCAATTTCATGAAAATCAAGAATACAGAGATCTAATAAATCAGAGATATCAAATCCTAGATTCTAAGAATTCTGCTGGGGCACAATTAAATGAAATTAATGCCAGAATCAGCGAGATCAATGAAAGGGAATCTAGCTCTCGCAATCTTCTTATTGATGATTTAAGAAATTTGCTCTCTCAATACAAAGACCAAGGAACTCTTTTCTTAGGCGGTCCTTCCATGATTGCTAAAGATATGATGGATTATATTCGAGCAGATTTAACAAATTTTGGAATTGGTGTTGCCTTAGTTTTTTGCATTATTTTGTTTTTGTTCTTCAAGAATATTTGGTTTGTAATTTTGCCTTTGATAAATGCTTTTTTTACAACTTTCTTTACCGCAGGCATTCTGGGCATTTTTGATTGGAAAATTACAGTTGTTTCTTCAAATTTTATTGCGCTGCTGTTAATTCTTACCATTTCTTTAACAGTCCATGTGCTTGTGAGGTTTAGAGAGCTCTCAATTCATTCATCTAATAATTTTGAAGCAGTAAAAGAAACCTGTCATCAGATGCTTAAACCATGTTTTTTTGCAGCCTTTACTACTGCCATTGCTTTTCTTTCTTTGATGTTGGGAGACATTAAACCAGTCATAGAATTTGGAAAAATGATGTCAGTGGGAATGATATTTGCTTTTATTTTTACCTTCACACTGCTTCCAGCCATGCTTAGCATCATTTTTAGTGCCTCTAAAAGTTTTCTAAAAACAAACAATTTCAAAAGTATCCTAGGCACGCTAAAAGATTTGGCACTTGGAAACACTAAATTAAATGTTTTTATATTTGTTTTAATATTTCTAGGTCTAGTAGCGGGATCCTCCACATTAAAAGTTGAGAATAGATTTAT
>VMDH01000062.1 GCA_008080945.1 Gammaproteobacteria bacterium
ATTGCTTACTATTTGGATGGTTCAGCAAAACGATTTGCTGACTATCCTAATTTCAAAGATGTTTGGATGAAAAATGGCTCTACCCCTAAAAAAGGAGAGATCTTTAAGAATCCTGAATTAGCTAAAACACTTGAAGAAATTAGCAAAACTAAAAGAGAGAGTTTTTATGAAGGCCAGCTAGCCACAACCATGGCTAACTTCATTCAAGAGCAAGGAGGATTCTTATCCTTTGAAGATCTAAAAAATTATCAAGCAGAATGGGTTGAGCCTGTCTCATCAAATTACCGAGGCTATGATGTTTGGGAATTACCACCTAATGGACAAGGTATTGCAGCACTGCAGATCTTGAACCTTTTGGAACATTTTGATATTAATGCCATGGGGCTTTTCAGTGCTGAGTATATTCATCACTTTGTAGAAGCTAAAAAACTAGCTTTTGCAGATCGGGCAAAATATTACGCAGACCCAGCATTTAATAACATTGATATTGAAACATTAATATCAAAAGAATATGCAAAAGAGAGATTGCCCTTAATTGATTCTAATAAGGCAGCTCTCACTGATGAAGCAGGAATATTAAAACAAGGAGATACCATCTATCTAACTACAGCAGATAAAGATGGAAACATGGTTTCACTGATTCAAAGTAATTATCGAGGTATGGGATCTGGGATGGTGCCACCAGGTCTTGGCTTTATGCTGCAAGATAGAGGTGAGCTCTTTAGCTTGGATCCAACCCATGCGAATGCATTAGAAGGTGGCAAGCGCCCTTTTCATACCATTATTCCAGCATTCATTACAAAAGATGGAGAGCCTTTTGTTAGCTTTGGAGTTATGGGAGGCGCTACACAACCTCAAGCGCATGCTCAAATTGTGATTAACTTGGTAGATTTTGGCATGAATCTACAAGAGGCTGGAGATGCTCCAAGAATTGTACATAGTGGATCTTCTCAACCAACCGATGAAATTATGCTTGATGGAGGCTCTATAAGTCTTGAGAAAGGCTTTGGAGAGGCTATTGAAAAAGAATTAGAAGGATTGGGTCATACTATTAAGTACGACAAAGGTTCCTTTGGTGGCTATCAGGCAATTATGAAAAAAGATGGCGTGTATTTTGGTGCTTCTGAGTCAAGAAAAGATGGTCAAGCAGCCGGTTATTGATTTTCTAGCAAATCAATAAAACCTCCAAGGTTAAAAATATTTTTATAACCAAGTATTTTTAAGCTTGAACCTGCCATAGCTGAGCGAATACCTGCAGCACAATACAAGTAAATATTAGAATCTATTGAGATGCCCTCCAGTTGGGAAATAGCAAACTCTAATTTTCCTCTTGGGATATGGACTGCTCCATCAATAAGTTGGGTTGCGTTAACCTCTTCCAATTGCCTAACATCAATAATAAAAGCATTACTTGATTCAACTTGGTCTAGAGATTTTCTAGGAATCTCATTCTGCGATTCAAAAACTATTTCTTCGAGTGTCTTCATGAGGGTTTGGATGTATTAGCAAAATACGTACCGGCCATTACCAATAAGAATCCTATGATAATTATTAGAGTAATGATTTCATTTAAGAACAAAGCTCCCCATAAAATCCCAAAGGCTGGAATTAGATAAGTTACTGTAGAAGTCCGCACAGCTCCAATTCTTTCAATCAAACGCACATACGCAAGATAGGCAAGACCTGTACTGATTAGACCCAACCAGAGAACAGATAAAATACTGTTCGTATTGGGGAAATGATCCGGCATATTGAATAATCCAATTGGAGCGATTACAAGTCCGCCAAAAAAAAGAGACCAACCAATTAAGACAAATTTATTTGAATCTTTAGCATATTTTTGAATATAGTTGCCTGAAAAGGAGTAGCAAGTTGCTCCAAGCAAGCAAGCTAAGCTTGAAAGTAAAGTAGTAGAGGCATTAGCTGGATTAACTAAGACTAATATACCTACAAAACCTAATACAATTCCAAATAGTTGAAGAGCTGAGATCTTTTCTTTCAACCAAAAATAGGCTATCAGCATTGTTATAAATGCTGTAGAGCCATTTAAAATGGCAAGCATATTTGAATTTGCACCAAGAGAAGCGTAGGAAAATAATGAAAAAGGTAGCGCATTATTGGTAACAGCTAGGATCAAAATTCCTTGAAATTGAGATCTAAAATGCTTCCTATACTTTGCTTGCAATAAAAATGGTACAAATATAATTCCTGCAAGCAATAACCTTACAGTAACTAAAAAGGTTGCACCCATATCTGGTGTGGCAATTTTTATAAACATGAAAGCGCTGCTCCATATTGCAGCTAAAAATATAAGAACGATCCAGTCTTTGATATGCATAATTTTGGCGGTGTTATATAAAAAGAGGCCTCATATTAATGAGGCCTCTAACTGCTAATTCTTTAGCAGGCGGAAATCAGTCGCCCTTTGTCAGAAGGCAAACCTCTCTTTTCCTGGTTTAAAATAAATAAAAATAAGACCACCTCCTGCACAGGGTATTTGTTTAAGTAGCTAACCGGTCCCCTTATCAACCAATTAGTACGACTCCTAAAATAATTATAACTAGGAATAAGAAAATGGGTAGCAAAAATAAGCTACTGCAATGATTCAATGACAGATGGATGAATGAGCTTGCCTTGAGAAAAATTCAAACCATTATTTAAATGTTCTGATTTAGCCAATGCCTCATCAATTCCATAATTTGCCATGGATTCTATAAAAGGAAGGGTTGCTTTATTTAAGGCCTCTGAAGCAGTCAATGGAACGGCGCCAGGCATGTTGGTTACACAATAATGCAATATATCCTCTACTTTATAGACTGGGTCGTCATGAGTAGTTGGAGCACTGGATTCAAAACACCCACCCTGATCAATAGAAATATCAATCATCACCGATCCCTGTTGCATGCATGAGAGATGCTTTTTAAAAATTACTTTTGGAGCCTGCTTACCGATTACATAAACTGAGCCAACGACAATATCTGAACTTGCTATGCATTTTTCTATATTCTTTTCGTTAGAAAGAAAAGTATTTACTTTTTCTCCGTAGAGCATTTTTAATTCATTCAATTTTGATTCATTTAAATCAAGGATATTGACAACCGAACCTTGATTAACAGCAACCTTAATTG
Organism: Gammaproteobacteria bacterium; assembly: GCA_008080945.1. Lineage (GTDB taxonomy): Bacteria > Pseudomonadota > Gammaproteobacteria > Magnimaribacterales > D2472 > VMDH01. The sequence continues at coordinate 3,129 of VMDH01000062.1, forward strand.
CATTGCAGCCTGCAACTCCAGCCCCAAGCACAGTTACCTCTCTTGAAGTTAAACCCTCAAGAGGAGTAGAGAGCACTCCTTTGCCACCATGAGGTTTTAATAAATAATAGTTCCCAATTGCCAAAGAAATTTGTCCAGCTATAGCGCTCATAGGTGATAAAAGAGGTAATCCACCCTGCTCATTGGTTACTGTTTCGTAGGCAATGCCTCTGCTACCCGTGGCAAGAAGATTTTTAACTCCAGCAGGATTGCCTGCTAAATGGAAGAAAGTAAAAAGAGTATGCTTCTCATTAATTAAGGAAAGCTCTGAATCGAGTGGCTCTTTAACTTTAACGATAAGTTGACCATGAGAATAAACTTCTTCTGCAGAATTGCATAAGTTGCCACCAGCAGCAATATAGTCCTCATCGGTAAAACCTATGCCACTGCCCAGATTGTTTTCAAAAAAAACTTGATGTCCTTGTCCTGAGAGAACTTGGACGCTATGAGGAGTAAGACCTACTCTATACTCTTGATTTTTTAATTCTTTAGGAACACCTATTTTCACTAAACAACTCCGGTTGATAGTAATCAATAGAGTCTATTATAAGTGAATTAGTGCCTAGATCAGTAGAAAATATATTCTTCTCATTTTGATCTACCTGCAAATAAGATGCAGCCTTTAATACGTCGGTATTAAAGAATTTGAAAGCAATAGTTTTAAGAGCAGCATCCTTATCAATTGAATTGTTAAATTCACTGACGATAGGATCGTTTACTTGTAATTTAATAATTTTAGCCATAATACTGTATGTTTATACAGTATTTAATAACTAATTAACTTCTTTGTCAATAAGAACGGCAATAAATAGGCCAGGCTCATCCCCATTCACTGACCAAGCATGACTGGTAGCCCTTTGAACTACCACATCAAAAGGTTTTAAAGCCACCTCATCATCATCCAAAATTAAACTTACATCACCTTGCATGACAATAATATAGTCCAGGGTCTGAGTGGCATGCATGCCGGGATGCTTTTTGGTATCTGTCCTTTCATGAGAGGCTCCAATGACCTCAAATGCGTGTGCAAAAAAGTTTTCGATCTCCTCAGGACTATAGTTCTCATTCCTGGGTGGAATTTGGAAATATCTTATCTTCACCTCCCCTTTGCCAGGAGAAAGCACAACCGGTTCCAAATCAGGATAGTTTTTCTTAGAAGGCTCCAAGGGTTCAGGAGAAGAATTCCATAACTCTATAAAATAATTACCGCCCAAATCAATAGAAGGCTCCATGACATCATCCAGAAATATCTCAGATCGACCCTCTTCATTTATACCTGTTACAATCCGTCTTGGTTTAATCATTTTTAATTCCTATGAATAATTCTGAAAAAATATTGTACCTTGATGATGTTCATGAAATAAAGAATCTAAAGTATAGATATTTTAAAGCCTGCGATAATCACAATATCTCTCAAATTGAAGCTTGTTTTTGTGACGGAGATATTCATATTGATTTTGAAAATTTTGGTACCTTTAGCAGCATTCAATCAATGCTCAATGTCTATAAAGATAAATCAATCAATGATGGGCAA
>VMDH01000005.1 GCA_008080945.1 Gammaproteobacteria bacterium
CTCAAAATAAAGACTACCAAGGGATTTATTAATCTCCACAAATTCATTGGACAAGAGAGATAGAGTCAATTGGTGATTCAATAATTTTATTATCTTTAGCAGTCACTCGATAAGAATTTTTATTTTTAGAAAATCTAACTGCCTTAAAGATATTTCCGTCTTTTATATGTAATGCACAACCCCCCTCGATTCCAATAACTTCTTGATAAATATTATTGATAAGAAGTTTCTTAGTAGTTGGACGTCTTTCTGGTTCTTCATCGTAATGCGGGCAACAAACTCCATCTACAAATTCTAAACACGGCATTACCTTTAATTCTGACTCCCAAGAATCAGTAATACCTTGCTGAAACCAGCATATTGCTCCTGCGCTAACTCCAGACATGACCACACCCCTGTTATAAGCTTCGCTTAAATATTCATCCAATTGCCACTCTCTCCAAACTGCAAGCATGCTTTTAGTATTCCCTCCACCTACAAAGATGATATCTTGCTCGGCGATTAACTGATGCAAATCTGGAGTTCTCTTAAAAAAAGATAAATGATTTGGGTTGCACTGCAATTTTGAAAAAACTTTATAGAAATTAACAATGTAAGAATCAAGCTCTCCGGTAGCAGTAGGAATAAATAAGATGTTTGGTCTATCTGATTTAGCTTGATCAAGAATATATTGCTCAATCAAGTGTTGTTGTGGATTTCTGCCAAAACCACCTCCGCCAATTGCTATAATTTGTTTCATAGGTGCATGATAGCGGAATGGATTTTAACTTTAAATACGTAATTATTGGAGCAGGCAGTGCTGGTTCAGTAATTGCCAATCGATTAAGTGAAAATCCAAAAAATTCTGTTTGCTTGATTGAAGCAGGACCAAGAGATAGCCTCCCCCAAATAAAAATGCCCTTAGCAGCTAGCTCTTTGTTCAAGAATAAAAAATACGGTTGGTGCGATGAGTCTGTTCCTCAATCCAAACTTTTAAATAGGACTATTAACTCACCTCGAGGTAAAACCCTTGGTGGCTCAAGCAGCATCAATGGAATGGTCTATATTCGTGGACAGCAAGAGGATTACAATTCATGGTTAGATGGTAAATTTGGTTGGGACTACCATTCCCTGCTACCGTATTTTATATCCCTAGAAAATAATCAAGATTTAGTGGATCAGTATCATGGAAACTTTGGCCCTCTTTGGGTGGAAACATTCAAAGGCTCTCTACCCGCATCAAATCTATTTATGCAGGCATGTGCTAATTATGGACTCCAGCACAATCAAGACTTTAACGGTGAAAACCAGGAAGGTTATGGACTCTACCAAACCAATATAAAAAATGGACAAAGGTTTAGCGCTGCTGATGCATTTTTAAGGCCTATTCAAGAAAGACCTAATTTAACTATTCTTACAAAAGCGCATGTAAATAAATTAATTATTCATAAAGGCACTGCTGTTGGTGTTGAGATCACGCATAAAAAGACTAATCAAGTTATTACTTCTAATAAAGACATAATATTAAGCGCAGGAGCATTTAACTCACCTAAAATACTCATGCTCTCTGGTATTGGAAATTATGAGGAACTAGAAAAACATTCCATTACTGGGGTTAGAGATTTACCCGGAGTGGGTAAAAATCTTAAAGACCACCTAACTGTGAATTTGTCGGTACTCTTGAAGGACCATCATCAAACCTTTAAAGAGAAAATGAACTTCCTCTCTTCCATTAAGGAGCTGAGCAGGTATCTATTCGCAAACAAAGGTTTGTATACCTACCCCGCAGCTGATGTGGGTGTTTTTTTTAAATCATCTTTAGACAAAGAAAGGCCAGATGCTCAGGTTCATTTTGCTCCAGGAGCAGGCAAATATCATAAAAATGGAAAAATGAGTCCTGAATCAGGTATTACGGCTTCGGTAACTATTCTGCGCCCAAAAAGCTCTGGAAGTGTGGCGATTGCATCGGCTAACCCCAAAGACGCACCGCTCATAGATCCGAACTACTTAAGCGCAGATGAAGATTTGGTAGACCTTAGAAACGCGATTAAAATTACCAGAGAGATCCTTTCATCATCTCCTATAAAAGAAGAAATGATTAGAGAAATATTACCTGGGGAGGATATTCAAACTGACAACGCGTTAGATCAATTTATTCAACAAACAGGTTTATCTGTCTACCATCCTGTTGGAACTTGCAAAATGGGGTTTGATGAAATGTCAGTCGTAGATAACTATCTCAAAGTTTGGGGTATTAAAAATCTCAGAGTAGCTGATCTCTCTATTGCGCCAGATATCATCTCGGGGAATACTAATGCATTGGGGAATGTTATTGGAGCAAAATGCGCCGATGCTATTCTTAAAGCTAATTAAGGTGTTGCAGTTGGAGAAAGTGTAATGTCATTAATTGCTACTGCGTGATCTTGAGCTAATGCAAAAATAATTGCATCAGCGACATATTCAGCATCTCCAGCAATTTTACCAATACCTCTAGCCATTAAAGCTTCTAACATGGATTCATCTTTAATGCTTCCCGCAAGCTCAGTCATAAAAGCTCCAGGATATATGCAAGAAACTTGGATCTTGCCAGCAGATTCCATTCGAACACCTTCTGAAATTGCATGAACTGCAAACTTTGTTCCTGAGTAAACTGCTCCACCCGGCATAACTCGCTTACCTGCTACAGATGAGATATTAATAATTTTTCCAGAACCTCTTGTCATCATATGCTCGTATACAGAATGAATTCCATACAGTACACCTTTAATATTAATATCTATCATTGCATCCCATTCATCAGTTCTTCCGGCACCAATAAGAGATAAAGGCATAACCCCTGCATTATTTACTAATGAATCAATACGGCCAAACTTGTCCATTCCAACTTTTGCAAGATTTTTTACTTCTTCTAATACAGACATATCTGTCTTTGCAAAAGCAACATTAACTTCTCCCAATTCATCAGCTAATTCTTTCAGCTTTTCCTCTCTTCTGGCACCTAAAATTACCTTACCTCCAAGATTAACTATTTTTCTTGCTGTTAGCATCCCAAATCCTGAGCTTGCACCCGTAACTAATACCACTTGATCTTTAAGGTTTTCCATTTAAGCCTCCCTATGATGATTGAAAAATTCTAAAAGTTTAGTTTTCCATGCTTTAGTGTAATAAGCAAATTCATCTTTTTTAATGTGGAATTCTTTAAACAATAAGTCCCTATCTACCATTAATATAACGATTTCTTCGATATTGGTTTCAAACATAACATTGTGAGCATTAGCATAGGCTGCGCCTTGTAAAAAGTAACTTTCTATCCAATCTTTGCGTTTCAACTTTTTAGCAGTTTTGAAGTCAATAATGGCAGGTTTATTTTTATATACTGCGATACAGTCAGCTGTACCTGCATACCAATCATCTAGTAATAATCCTGCCTCTAAGCCCCAGATTTCATCAATATAATTTAAGCCAACATCGATAAACCTCTCAGTAATGCCTTTTGCAAGCAACCCATTAGTATCTGGAGTAAATGCATCCCAGGTATTACCTAAAAGATATTGTTCGATTGCCTCATGGACCATAGTTCCAATATCCGTGCTTTGTTTTTTAATTTCTTCTGCAGCTTTTTTACCAACACGTTGTTCCCATCTTTTAATACCAGTTTTATCGCTTACTGCATCTAAGATAGTAGTAACCGAAGGGACGGGGTTGCCCTTGGAGTCTATATAAAATCGTTTGCCGCCTTCTTCAATCCTTGTTAATTCTGGATATGAATATTGTTGGTTTAGAGATGGAGGCATTATTAATAGATGGAAGAACCACCATCTACAGAAATGATTTGACCATTAATATATGAAGATCGATCAGAAAGCAGGAAGCTAACTGTATTCCCAATTTCTATGGGATCTCCTAATCTTTTGAGTAATATTGTTTTTTCTAGCTTTTCTTTTGCGCTAGGCTCTTTTGCAAAATAAGCCTCAACACCTGGCGTATTGATCGTACCAGGTGAGACTACGTTAACTCTTATTTGATCTCTGGCGACTTCCTTAGCAACAGATTGAGATAAATTGTTCACTGCAGCTTTTGAGGCAGCATAAATACTATTAAACGCATAACCGCGGATGGCAGAATTGGAGGATATATTAACTATGCTGCCAGTTAATTTATTCTCTCTAAGATATGAGATTTCCTCCTTAAGACATGTCCAAACAATTTTAAAGCTTAGATTAACCGTTGCATTAAAATCTTCATCAGAAAAGGTTTCGAAAGGGCCTATGCCCTGCGATGATGCAGCTGAATTACAGAAACCATGAAAGACTTCAAAATGATCTATCCCTTTGTAAAGTGCATTCTTAAAACTTTTATCATCTGTAAGCTCGCATGCAAAAGCTTCTATGTTGGTTGTGTATATAGATCTCAACTGAGAAACAGTTGCATTTAATGCTTCTTCATTAATATCCAGTAAATACACATTTGCACCTTGATCCAGGCATGCTTGAGCTATACCTTTTCCAATTCCCTGGGCGGCACCAGTAATTAAGATGTTTCTTTGATTATGTTCCATGATGCTTCATTATATAAGTGTAGATATGATCGTAAACCTTGGAATTATTTAATTCGTTAAGAGCTTCATG
>VMDH01000032.1 GCA_008080945.1 Gammaproteobacteria bacterium
TGATCCTCAGCATCATTGAGTTCACAAAAACCATTAGCAAGTTCTTTGCCACCAATAAACAACTCAAATCTATCGGCAATATCAGGATTGCTATCATTTCTCCTTGATAGCGGAGAAATCTCTACAGGATATTCTGTTACGAAGGTTGGTTGGATGAGTTTACTTTCAACAGTTTCTTCAAAAATCTCTAATAAAAGCTGGCCATAATTTAAGTTTTTGGAATCTTTAATACCCAAAGATTCACCATAGGCGGCTAATTCTGAGAAGTTATCTCTACAAACATCTGACTTTAACTCACTGTTATATTCTTTAACAAGATTTGCCATAGATGCAATATTAAATTGGGTTAGGTCTATGGTTTCACCATCCCACTCTAAATTTGTCTCATCAGCGCCAATAGATGCTGCTGCTTGCTTAATAATATCTTCAACAAATTTATAGGTTTCAGGTAAATTTGAATAAGCAGTATAAAATTCCAACATTGTAAATTCTGGATTGTGCTTTGTTGATAATCCCTCATTTCTAAAGTTTCTATTAATTTCAAATACTCTATCAAAACCACCTACCAGCAAACGTTTGAGGTAAAGCTCAGGCGCAACTCTAAGAAAAAGATCTCTATCAAGAGCATTGTGATGTGTCATAAATGGACGTGCAGTAGCGCCACCTGGAAGCGGATGCATCATTGGTGTCTCCACCTCTAGATATTGATTAGCCGTTAACGTTGATCTAATACTTTCAACGATTTGGCTTCTTTTTAAGAATACATCTTTTGAGTCTGAGTTAACTATCAGATCAAGATATCTTTGCCTGTATCGTGTTTCAATATCAGTTAACCCAGCATGTTTTTCAGGAAGAGGTTTCAATGATTTTGTAATCATAGTTGCAGTTGATGCATTTAGAGTTAATTCATCAGTTTTTGTCCTAAACAAAGAACCTTTTGCTCCAACAATATCTCCAATATCCCAGGTCTTAAAATCTTCATAATCTTCTTCACCGAGGGCATCCTTGCTTACATAAATTTGGAAACTAATACCCTCATCACTGATAGTAATGAAACTTGCATTTCCCATAATCCTTTTAAGCATTATTCTTCCAGCAATTGCTAAGTCGGTTATGGGATTCTTTTCCAGCTCTTCTCTGCTTAGCTGATCATAATCATTCTTTAGGCTTTTCGCTCTATGGGATCTATCGAATGTGTTTATGTATCCAGCTCCCTTGGAACGAAGTTTTTCTAGCTTTTTCTTTCGTTCTTGAAGAATTGCAGCCTCGCCACCTAATTTATCTTCACTCATTAGACACCCTGTTTTAAACTTGCTTCCATAAATTCATCTAAATCGCCATCTAGAACAGCTTGAGTATTACCAGTCTCTGTTCCAGTTCTTAGATCCTTAATGCGAGATTGATCAAGCACATAAGAACGAATTTGACTGCCCCAACCTATATCCGATTTAGAATCTTCCAATTTTTGTTGCTCTTCTTTTTGTTTTTGTAATTCTAGCTCATATAGCTTTGATTTTAATTGTTTGAATGCATTCTCTTTGTTTTTGTGTTGAGATCTATCGCTCTGACACTGCACCACTACCCCGCTTGGGATATGAGTTAGCCTTACTGCTGAATCTGTTTTATTGACGTGTTGACCCCCAGCGCCTGATGCACGGTAGGTATCAACTCTAATATCGGCATTATTGATCTCAATTTCTATAGAATCATCGATTTCGGGGGATACAAACACAGAGGCAAAGGAAGTGTGTCTTCTATTACCGCTATCAAAAGGTGACTTTCTAACTAATCTATGAACGCCAGTTTCCGTTCTTAGCCAACCATATGCATAACCGCCTTCTATAAATAACGTAGCTGATTTTATCCCCGCAACCTCTCCATCTTGAGACTCTATAACATTACAACTAAATCCTTTTGATTCTGCCCATCGAGCATACATACGCATAATCATTTGAGCCCAATCCTGTGCTTCTGTACCACCTGATCCTGACTGAATATTAAGATAAGCTGAATTAGGGTCCATTCGATTGGTAAACATTCGATTAAACTCTAATTTATCGATTTCCTTTTCAAGTTGGAATGAGGAGTCCTCTAACTCCTGAAGCTCACTAAGATCGGTTTTATGATCAAGCAATTCAAATAACTCTATAGAGTCATTAATTGCTTCTTCGGACTCTTTAAAACTTTCTATGAGTTTAGCCAATGGAGCTCTTTGCTTGTTAAGCTTTTGTGAAAGCTCTAAATCTGACCAGGTAGCTTCTTGTGCTAACGTTGCATCTATAGTCTGCAGCTCAGTTTCTTTAGCAACAATGTCAAAGTAACCCCCTAAGATCGGTTACTCGATCACTTAATGAAGTCAATCTAGTTTTTAATGCTGATAGGTCCATTGCTTTAGAAGTCTAATTAATCCGATTAAAATTACTGTTCAATCCTGCAAAGAGCACAAATTTTATTTCCCGATGGATCTCTAAGGTATGCAAGATACATGCTCCCCATATCAGAGGTTCTTATTCCAGGCGCATCCTCACAATTTACTCCTCCATTAGCTAACCCTGCAGCATGCCAAGTATCGCCTACTTCTGGACTTTCAACTTTAAAACCAATAGTTGAACCATTGCCATGCGTAGCGGGATTTCCATCGATAGGTTCAGAAATAGCAAAAATCATGCCATCTAGGAAATAGAAATATCTTATATCCCCCTCAAGATTAGGAACCGGAACTCCTGGTTTAGCACCTAGGACACCTAATACCGAATCATAAAAACTTTTAGAGGCTTCAATATCATTAGCTCCTACCATAATGTGACTAAACATAATAATTCCTTATAAAAGTACTATTTTACTACAAGCTATTCCTAATAAAATCTCTAATTGCTGAATACTCGCAAGGCAAGACTACGAGCCTTTCCTCTTTATCTTTTAGTCCTTTCAGCGCTGGATGATGATCAGTTATTTGAATATTTAGAGAGTTAAATAGGGTTGGGAACTTATCAGGATGTGCAGTTGCCATGCCAATCACATAACTGTTTGATTCTTCAAGCGCTCTCTTGCATGCAATTGCGCTATGAGGATCTAATATATATTCATGCTCTTTAAAAAAATAATTTATGATATTTTTAGTCTCAGAGTCACTGACTGCCAATGAAGAAAAAAGATTTAGTTTGTTTTCAAATATCTCTGGATCTAATTGAAGCTGATTAGAGTTAAATGCATTAAATAACTCTCTGCATCTATTAGCATCTCTATCTAAATAATAGTCATAAACCAATCTTTCAAAATTACTGGCTACCGATATATCCATACTTGGAGAGATTGTAGAAACGGTTGGCTGTTTCGAGTAATCATTATTACTAAAAAATCTATGCAAAATATCATTACTATTAACTGCCACACAGATTTCCTTGATTGGTAAACCCATTTTATAAGCTGAATAGGCAGAGAATACATTGCCAAAATTTCCTGAAGGCACACTAAAACAAAGTGATTTTGTGGTGTTTAGAGATGCGTAAGCAAAGAAGTAATAACAAATTTGAGCAATAATTCGCAACCAATTGATTGAATTAACTGCAAGCAAAGTAAAATTATTTGGTAAATATTGATCAGTTTTGAATGCCTCTTTCACAATATCTTGGCAATCATCAAAGGTTCCATTAACTTTAATTGCAAATACATTTTCCTGATCAACAGTGGACATTTGCCGTCTTTGGATTTCAGACATATTTCCCTCAGGAAGCAAAATGAAAGTTTTAATATTTGAGTACCCTTTACATGCATGAATTGCTGCAGAGCCTGTATCTCCTGAGGTTGCTCCAAGAATTACTCCATGCTTATTACTTTCTTTTAGAATGCGATGAAGAAAATAGGAAACCATTTGCAGACCAAAATCCTTAAATGCTGCTGTAGGGCCATGAAAGAGTTCTGCGACTGCAAAATTATTAAATTTTCTAAATTGCACTAATTCTCTTGAAGGAAAGCCCTGCCAGATCTCATCTACCATTGAAGTGATTTCAGCTTCTTCATAGGATCCATCAGCAAAAGCTGGCAAAACTAGCTTTGCAATCTCTCCATAAGTTTTACAATTTTTTACCTTATCTAAATCTATTTCAGGCCAATAATCTGGGACATACAAGCCACCATCAGATGCTAGTCCCTGGATAGCTATTTCTTTAAAGCTTTTGTGAGAGTCTTTTCCTCTCGTGGAATGAAAAAGCATCTTATAACTCTATTCTTATAAACCTTACATCTTTTGCGGAAGAGAGTCTTTTAAGAGAATTATTCAGTTTATTGATGATTTGTTCTTGGGCTGGATCTGTAACTATAACTATTCTCGCTTTACCCTTCGTAAAAGATTCTTTCTGGTTTAATTCATCAATACCAATCTTTAGTTTGGCAAATTGAGAAGTAACTTTTGCTGCTGTTCCAGGCTTATCATCAACCTCTATAGAAAAATAATATTTAAAAAATTGAGAAGAGAAATTTACTAATTTTCTTGTTGTATAAGTTGTGAAATCTTCTTGCATTCCTT
>VMDH01000052.1 GCA_008080945.1 Gammaproteobacteria bacterium
TGCTCCGATAATGCTTGCTTCAAATTTTTCATATGGAGTGCAGAGGCTCTCATTTGCAATCAGAGCTTATCTTCTTAAAAATCCTGATATTAAGGAATGCAATATCACTGAAGTGCATCATACTGAAAAGAAAGACGCGCCCTCTGGAACAGCAAAATCTCTCGCCTCTGAAATTAGTGCACTCATTCCAGATATGGAGATTAACTTCTTATCGCTAAGAAAGCATAATGTGTTTGGCCTTCATAGTGTTTCTTTTTTAACTGCAGACAAAGAGGTGATATTTCATCATCAAGCTTTTAATAGAGATATTTTTGCAGAGGGAGCTATTGCAGCAGCACTGTGGCTTAAAGAGCAAGAAAATGGCCTTTACGGCTTTGAAAATTATTTTCAAAATAAACTTTAACTAATATCTATATTTCTATAGAATTGTCGAACTTTTAACACGAAAGCAGAACATTTTTAGGAATAGGGTGCCTTTTATGGTTGTTTCTAAGACTGCTGGAGAATAACCCGGAGAAAATAATGAGTATTGTTTCAATTCAAGACCTTCTTAATGCAGGCGTACATTTTGGACATCAATCCAGATTCTGGAACCCAAAGATGGAAAAATATATTTTTGGTACCAGAAATAAGATAAGCATAATTAATCTAGAGCTTACCCAAGAATTCTTAAGCGCTGCAGCTTCAAAGGCAGAAGAAATCTGTTCTAGAGGTAACAGAATCTTATTTGTTGGCACCAAGAGATCTGCTGCCAACACCATCAAGGAAGAGGCAACAAACCTAGGGCTTCCATACATCAATAAAAGATGGCTTGGCGGGACCTTAACTAACTGGAAAACCATTAGAGGAAGCGTAAGACGCCTATTAGATATTGAAGAGATGATGGAGTCAGGAAGAATTAAGAAGCTTTCCAAAAAAGAAGCTTTGGAAATCACAAAAGAATACGAGAAGCTTAGCTCAAGTGTAGGCGGCATCAAAGAGATGAAAGGCTTGCCTGATGCTCTTTTTGTAGTAGATGTTAATTATGAGAGGATTGCAGTCAATGAGGCTAGGAAAATGGGCATTCCTATCATTGCTTTGGTTGATACCAATTCAAGCCCTGAAGGAATAGATCACATAATTCCAGGAAACGATGATGCAATAAGATCTGTAAGACTGGTAACAAAAGTAATAGCAGAGGCATGCGCGAGAGGTCTTGCTAATGTCCAAGGCGGCATTATCGCAGGAGATGATGAGGATGCTCCAGTTGTAAAAGTTAAGAAAGTTGGAGCGACTTCTGGCAAGGTAGTCAATCTTATTAATTCTGCTGATGATGAGGAACCTGAACCCGACGAAGAAGTGGTAGAAAACGAATCACAAAACGAAGAAGCAGCAAGTCAAGATCCTGTATCAGAGGATGGCTCTGATGAAGCAAAAACCTCTAGTGATGTTGAAACGGTTGACTCTGCTACTGATGATTCTGAAAAAGAGCATAAAGAGGGAGAATAATAATGTCTATATCAGCTAGCCAAGTAAAAGAACTAAGAGAAATGACAGGCGTCGGCATGATGGAGTGCAAAAAGGCTCTAGTAGAAACCGATGGTGACCTAGAAAAAGCAGTAGACTTGCTCAGATCTAACAGTGCTCTCAAAGCTGAAAAGAAAGCTTCTAGAGTTGCTGCTGATGGAATGTTGGTGATACATCAAGATCAAGGTTCAGTTTCAGCGGTTGAAATTAATACTGAAACTGACTTTGCTGCCAAGGACGAAAAATTCCAAGCATTTTGCAATAACATCAAAGATCATCTAGCAAAAAATGCAATCAATAACATTGAAGAGTTAAATGAAGCCTTTGCATCTGAAAGGGAGGCTTTGGTTCAGGCAATTGGTGAAAATATTCAAATTAGAAGGATGGTTAAAATCTCTGATGGAGCATCAATTGGAACCTATCTTCATACGGATGGAAAGCTTGCAGCAATAGTCTCTATAGATTCAAATGATAATGAATTAGCTAAAGATCTTGCTATGCATGTTGCAGCATCAAATCCTAATTGCGTAACTGCTGACCAAGTTGATCAAGAATTAATTGCAAGAGAAAGAGCTATCTACGAAGCCCAAGCTGCTGAATCAGGAAAAGATCCCAGCATCATGGAAAAAATGATTGAAGGAAAGCTCAACAGATTTCTCTCTGAAATAACTTTGGTCTCACAGCCATTTGTAAAAAATCCTGATCAAACAGTGCAGGCATTATTATCTGAGAAAAGTGCTAATGTGCTCTCCATGAGCAGAATTAAGGTAGGCGAAGGTATCGAAGTTGAAAAGAAAGATTTTGCTGCAGAGGTTGCTGAGCAGTTACAATCTTAATTTATGAGTAACCCCAAATATAAACGCCTTCTTGTTAAATTTAGCGGTGAAGCTGTTGCTGGCAATGATGAGCATGGCATTGACCCTAAGATTCTTGATCAAATGGCTACCTCTGTTAGAGATTGTAAAGAACTTGGAACCGAGATTGGTATTGTTATTGGAGGGGGAAATCTTTTTAGAGGTGAGAAGTTATCTAAGGCAGGGATGGATAGAGTAGCTGGCGATCACATGGGAATGCTTGCTACTGTAATGAATGGAATTGCATTGAGAGATGCATTAGAGAGAGCAGGTGTTAAAACCAGAGTGATGTCTGCCATTTCAATGTCAGGACTAGTAGAGCATTACGATCGAAGACTCGCCATTCAATTATTAGGCAATGGATTCGTTGTGATATTTACGGCTGGAACTGGCAATCCTTTCTTTACAACTGACACTGCAGGGTGTTTAAGAGCCGTTGAAATTGAGGCTGATCTAATGTTAAAAGCCACCAAGGTAGATGGCGTTTACTCCGATGATCCAAATACTAATCCCGAAGCAAAGTTCTTTCACTCCATTTCTTTTCAAGATGCCATATCAAAAAATTTAAAAGTTATGGATGCCACCGCTCTTACCCTAGCAAGAGATCATAATATTCCAATTAAGGTATTTAATTGGAGTCAACCAAATGCTCTCAAGCAAATTGCTTGCGGTGAGGATGTGGGGACATTAATATCATAGTTATGCAAGACTCAATCGCACAACTCAAATCAAAAATGCAAAAATCTCTGGAATCTCTAGGCATTGAATTTAATAAAATAAGAACTGGGAGGGCTAATCCAAGTATTCTGGATGGAGTCAAAGTTGATTACTATGGAAATCCAACACCCATTTCGCAAACTGCCAATATTTCTGTGGAAGAGGGCAGAACTTTGGCTATTTCACCTTGGGATAAAGCATTGATTTCTGAGATTGAAAAAGCCATTTTAAAATCAGACCTTGGACTAAATCCCAATACTACTGGAGATCTTATAAGAGTTACTATGCCAGTTCTCACCGAAGAAACTAGACAGGAATACATTAAGCAAGCGAGAAGCGAAGCTGAAAATGCAAGAGTAGCAATCAGAAATATTCGCCGAGATGCTAATAATACTGCCAAAGATTCTCAAAAATCTGGAGATATTTCAGAAGATGATTTGAGGCGTTTGGAAGATGAAGTACAAAAAGTTACTGATACCTTCATAGAATCAATTGATAACGAGCTAAAAAAGAAAGAGGCTGATCTGCTCGAAATATAGTCGTTATGCCAAAAGTTTTGCCCAAGCCAATCAATGTTGGCATTATCATGGATGGCAATGGTAGATGGGCAAAATCTAAAAAGCTTTCTACTACCTCCGGTCACGAGGCAGGCATCAAAACCGTAAGACTTATAGTGGAGGAATCCATTAGGCATTCTATTTCTTCCTTAACGCTTTATGCATTTAGTACTGAAAATTGGCAAAGACCCAAAAAAGAAGTTTTAGGAATAGGTAAACTTCTTATCCAAGCAATCAAAGAACAGGTCCCAGAACTCAAAGAAGAGGGAGTGAAAATTAGCTTTTTTGGAAATTACAAACGATTTGGCAATAAAGCTATGGGCATGATTAAGAGCGCGGAAAAGGAAACTGATCTTACAAAACCATCCCTGCTCCTAAATATTGCACTTGGCTATGGTGGGAGATCTGACATTATCAATGCAGTGAATGAGATTATTAGCTCCAACCAAAGAAAAAAAATTACAGAAAAAAACTTTTTCTCATTTCTTGAAGCTCCTGTTGAAGAAATTGATCTTATGATTAGGACTGGGGGAGATAAGAGGATCAGCAATTTCCTGCTTTATCATTTGGCATATTCTGAATTATTATTTGTGGACACCTTGTGGCCAGATTTTAGTCAAAAAGAATATTCAAAATGTTTGAACCATTTTATGAAGGTTGAAAGAAGATTTGGAAAACGTATTTAAAAAAAATATCATGCAGCGCATTCC
>VMDH01000033.1 GCA_008080945.1 Gammaproteobacteria bacterium
GGGCCCTTTGGTCTTTGGTGTGTATTTATTTGCGCCCTTAGTTTTGGGATCAGTACTATATTTACCTACTCTTATTACGGATCTGCTTGCTCACGATTCATATTTGGTGATAGATTCCAAAAGACTTATCTTTGGATCCTAATTTTCTGTGTAGTAATTTTTTCGGTGGCATCTTTAGAGGCTACTATCAATATTATCGATGGTTCGTTTGCCATGATGGCAATTCCAACTTTGATTTCATCAATATACCTTGCCCCAAAAATTAAAGCAGCTTATAAAAATTTGAATTACTAAAGAATAACTTTTGGGCCGCCAATTTCTTTGGAAGGGATGGTGATATAGAGACGACCCTAAGTTATGCTTACAAAGTTAACAGAAATGACAACGATGTCAAGAAAATAAATATTTTATTTTTTCTTATAGCTTATAGCTGAGATTGGAAGACTTAAGAAATACAAAACTCCAACTATCGAAATAAACTGCCATAGGAAATTAATTAGCATTAGCACTATTAACACGAATAAAAAGAAGAACCTTAAATAGAATCTCCTTTCAATGGATAGATTAAGCTGCTTCAAGGAAAAAGTAGGGATCTTGCTTACCAAGAGGATGCCAACAACGCCTGTATAGATTGCAACAGCATGGGGGTTATTGATGCCCCAGTCAAAACCCAAAAAGGAGTGTATGAGTGGCAACATAACCAGGCCTGCTCCAGCTGGAGTTGGAACTCCCATAAAATACCCACCATAAGCGGCTTGATTTCCAGAAGACTGACTTAAATTAAAAACTGCTAATCTGATGCAAGCAAATACTATGTAAGCAGTAACGGCTACATAACCCCATATTTCAAGTCCGCTTAATACTCCTAAATAAAGCAATATTCCTGGAGCAACACCAAAACTTAAGAAATCTGCTAAAGAGTCAAGCTCTGCTCCAAGCTCAGATTGAGTTTTTAATATTCTAGAAAATAAGCCATCCAACGCATCACAAACGCCCGCAATCAAAATACAGATAAGCCCAGCTTTATACTCTTCAAAGAAAGCAAATCTTATAGAGCTTAAACCAAAACATAAGCCCGTTAATGTAATTAGGTTTGGAATATAGTTCCTTACATTAATT
Source organism: Gammaproteobacteria bacterium (assembly GCA_008080945.1). GTDB lineage: Bacteria > Pseudomonadota > Gammaproteobacteria > Magnimaribacterales > D2472 > VMDH01. Next base: position 1,120 of record VMDH01000033.1, read on the forward strand.
TCTCTCATGAGGCAGCCCTTGCAATAATAGACTCGCCTGCAACCACCTTGGTGCCCTCCTCTAAGTCTGTGACATAGTTTGCCGGCAGGTACACATCTACACGCGAACCAAATCTTATCAAACCAAATCTTTCTGCTATTGATAAACTTTCAGCAGGTTTAACAAAAGATAAAATTCTTCTTGCTATGAGACCAGCTATTTGAACAACTACTAATGTTTCAGATTTTTGATTTTCTAGCACTAAAATATTTCTTTCATTATCCTTGCTTGCCTTATCGAGGCTCGCATTGAAGAACTTGCCCTTAACGTAGATGATATCTTTGATCAGGCCATTAGTAGGCGACCTATTAACATGAACATTAAACACATTCATAAAAATACAGATTCTTAGGAAATTTTTATCCTCTAAATTGCACTCTTCAGGAGGGCTCGCTTGATCTATTTTGCACACGACCCCATCTGCAGGAGATACGATGCAATCATGTGATGGCGGATTCCTTTCTGGATCCCTAAAAAACCAAAGAACAAAAACAGTTAATAAAAATCCTAGCGCTCCAAGCAATGGGAAAATAAAACCTAGAACAACAGAAAAACTCAGAAAGATACCAAAAAATTTATATCCCTCAGGATGAATTCTTTCTATCGATAGCCATATGATTAATACACCAACAACCAGACCATAAAAAGCATCTAGTTCAGGATACATCGCAAAAATTTTTCCAGAAACCAATAATTGTATGATGCCGCCAAGCAACACTAACCAGCCAATAAATAACCCTAATGTTCTTATGATTTTCACAGGAATGTGATTATACACTTAAGAAAGCCAAAGCTAGGCAGAGTGATATAATTTAAGAACTACGAGGCAAATATTATGAGAGCTATTTTTAAATATCTTAAGTACCTACTGTCATTGATTTTGATGCTTGTGAGCATCTATACAATCAATCTCTTTCTCATGAAACCATATTCTATGGATCACTATCTTGCAAAAGAATTAATTACCTCACTATTTGATTCACCAGAAGCAATGACCTACATGGGGCTCTTTGATAGAGTAAATTTCATCACTGGGCATAATGCAAAGCTTTCAGTTAGGGATGCTGAAGACGCAGAAGCAGATCATCAAAAGAATTTAGCCAGGCTAGATATGCTTAAAAGATATCAGAACGATAGTTTGTCTTCCAATCAACTTATAACAAAGAAGATAGCTGTATTTGACACAGAGAATGACATTAATGCTTTTGAAAATTTTAGATACCACACTTTTCCAGTTAACCAAATTGGGGGCACGCATCTTAATTTGGTTGAATTCATGACAGATATTCATCCTATAAGAAGTCATGGTGAGGCTGAAGATTTTATTAGTAGAATTGGATACGTAGAAAAGGCAATGAATAACCAAATTCTTTGGTTACAAGAGCAAGCCAATGCAGGCATCTTCCCGCCAAAGTTTGTTTATGAGCATGTCATCAATCAACTTGAGGGAATGGTTGCAGGAACTGAAAGTCCTTTGCTTGATGTATTTGTAAGAAAAATAGGTGAGCTAGACCTTAGCAATGAAAAAAAAGAAATTTTAATTGCAGATCTTAATGATGCACTCAATACAAGCTTTTATCCTGCCTACAATGCTTTGCTTGATTATTTTAGAGATACACAGGGGTTAGCAAGCATTCATGATGGAGCATGGTCTTTGCCAAACGGAGATGAATACTATGCGCTGAGACTCAGGTCTTACACAACTACTGATTTTTCCGCTCAACAAATCCATGATATCGGACTATCAGAGGTCTCCAGAATCACTAAACGCATGGGCGAAATACTGGATGAAATTGGTTATCAATCAAATAAGCCGGTTGGCCTTATTATGAATGACCTGAACGAAGATGAAAATTTTCTTTATGCCGACTCTCCCGATAGAAAAGAAATTGTTGTTGCTGATTATAACGAAATGGTAACTGCAGCTACGCTAGGAATGAAAGACTATTTTTATAAGTTGCCTAATGCTGCGGTGGAAGTTAGGGCTGTCCCAGAATATTCAGAAAAGACTCAGGCCGGGGGTTATTACATGTCTCCTAGTCTTGATGGTAAAAGACCTGGGGTATTTTATGCAAACCTTTATGATATAAAGCAAACGCCAACCTACAGTATGCAAGCCTTGGCCTTCCATGAAGCAATTCCGGGACATCATTTGCAAATTGCTCTCAATCTTGAGAATGAGGACCTCACGATTTATAGGCGTTTCGGGTATAGAACATCTGCATTCAGCGAAGGATGGGCTCTTTACTCTGAACAACTTGCTCTGGAAGCAGGATTGGCTAGAAACCTGCTGGATGAATTGGGTGTGCTGCAAAGTGAGCTTTTTAGATCGGTTCGCTTGGTTGTTGACACAGGCATGCACTATAAAAGATGGACCAGAGAAGAGGCCATGGATTACATGAAGCGAATAACCGGCATGTCTGATACCGAAGTTCGAGCTGAGATAGAAAGGTACATAGTTTGGCCAGGTCAAGCTACCAGCTACAAAGTAGGTATGCTCAAGATTCTTGAACTTAGAAAAACGGCTCAGGAAAAATTAGGCAATAATTTTGACATTAAGAAGTTTCATAGCATTGTGTTAGATAATGGGATTCCTCCTCTATTTGTACTAGAGGATTTGGTTAATGAATGGGTTGCTAGCGAAGCTTAATTAGATGATTGAAAGATTTTCTTGGCACCATAAATAAACCAAGTAAATACGAGCAGCCACCAAAGCATAAAAAACCAATCGTTTTTAGTGGTTCCATTCCATTGCAACCATTCAAAAACAAATGCTTCTGCAAAAAAATCTAATGCAATGAGGCCCATGAATACCAACAACCAGTTTGTAATAAGCTTTAAAGTCTTGCTCTTGTTAGATGAAATAAAATAGGCCCCCAGTCCTGTAATGAGAAAAATACAGATAGCTGCAAATAGTTTAATCATCGTTTAACTCCAAATCATATTTGATAATTAGCTTTTCTAGCATACTCTTGGTGCGGTTGCCCCTATACCAAAAAATATTTCTATGATCTTTTATACAATCAATTCCCCTCAAGTATATTTCATTTTGCATAATTAAATAGTTTTCAAGCAGAAGCTCCTTTGTGGCCGTAGGATCAGAGAGCGGAAAATA
>VMDH01000038.1 GCA_008080945.1 Gammaproteobacteria bacterium
TTTCCCTTAGAAATTTCTCTGAGATTATAGCCAAGTTCTTTGGAAATTGTATCAACGAGTTGAGATGGCTTAGCATCAAAAATTCTTTCTTGAGAAGTTTTAATTACTTCCCATACGCCTTCATTAAATTCTTTATCAAGTTGATTCGCTCCCCAGCCACAATATCCCAAAAAGACCTTAAAGGTTGTATCTGCTTGTTTAGTAATTCTCTTAAGAATTTCTGCATCAGTTGAAAGGTAGAGGTTTTCAAGGAGTTTTGAGGATACATCGGAGGCTGATTGCTCTCCATGTAATACAAATACTTTGTCAACATCAACTGGACCTCCTTGCATTACTCTATCCAAATCATGTACTAATGTATTTGCATCAAGCTGCAGCGATTTAAATAATTTTTTAGTAGTGAGTTTTAATGGTTGATTAATCACCAATCCAAATGCTCCACGCTCATCGTGCTCGCATATATAAATTAGTGAATCATAAAAAAAATCTTCCATATTTTTTTCAGAAAAATATAGAAAACTATCAGTTAAATTAAAACTAGCTGAGGATTTTTTCTGCATACTCCTTTGCCCATTTATAATTTGCTTTACCGTTTGGAGCTCTTTCAACTTTTGGGACAAACAGAATATGTTTGGGCACTTTGTAGCCAGCTATTTTAGATCTTAGGAAAGTATCTAATTCTTCTCCAGCAAGATCAGTAGAGGTTGATACTACAGCAACTATTTTTTGCCCAAATCTATCATCGGGCAGACCTACGACCAGACAGTCAAAGGCATTCGGATGCTTTTTAACAACTTCTTCCACTTCTTCAGGATAGACCTTCTCTCCTGCGGTATTGATACAGTTGCTCCCTCTACCAAGGAGAGTGATGGTTCCATCTTCTTCTACAAGAGCAAAATCCCCTGGAAAGCTATACCTGATACCATCTATTTCTCTAAAAGTAGCTTTGGATTTTTCCTCGTCTTTGTAATACCCAAGTGGAACTAAGCCTGCTGCTCCAATCATTCCAGCTTTACCGGAGCCTGGTTCTACAGGTTGATCATGCTCATCAACCACTATTGTTCCAGGATTTAATCTAAATTTTGCTGTATCGGCCTTCATATCTCTAGTTGTGATAGAAGCACCCATGCCGCCTTCTGTAGACCCCATGGTGTCCATTAGTTTCATATCATTAAATTCTAATAAACCGTCTTTTACTTCCTGGCTCCACATGACCCCGCTAGAAATAATAGTATTGACCGAGCTCATATCGTAAGGATTTCCAGAATCCCTTGCTTCCACCAAAGCATCCAGCATTGGTTTAGCAAAAGCATCTCCGACGATTGTAATGCTGGTTGATTGGGTTCTGATAACTTCAGCCCATAAATGATGTGGATCGAATCCAAGGGCTGAGGTGGTCACCACAGATCCTCCTAGGTTTAATGGTAAAAAACTTCCAAGCCACATGCCTGTGCCATGCATTAGTGGGCAGGCTACAAAACTAATAGGGGCAGACTTATTTTCTTTATGCCCCTGAATACAATCTTTAAGTTCTTGGGGGGTTTCAGGGACATCAAATCCTAAGCCTTTAAGAGTTCTAAACATGGCCATAATAAATTCACTTTGGTTATACATGACTCCTTTTGGCATACCGGTCGTACCCCCTGTATAGAGCATGTATAGAATATCGTCAGCTTTTGTTGATCTCGCTAGAGGCTCATTGGCTAATAAATCATTGTAAAGATAGGCATCATCAAAAATGTTAGGAGATCCGTCATCTACACAAATCCAAGCTTTAACATTGGGAAGCTTTGCAGCTATATTTTTAACTTGTTCAGAGTAAACTGCATTGTAAAAAACAGCCTCACAATCTGAATTATCTAACAGATAAATTAACTCATCTGCTTGATAGCGATAATTTACATTAATGCTTACTCCACCCACTTTAAAAATAGCAAATTGTGCAACAAGGTATTCATTAGAATTATGCAAATACAGTCCTGCCTTGGAATGGGGTTTGAGACCAATTTCGTTTAATGTATAGGCAATTTTTGCAGCCTGGTTTTCATATTCCCTCCAGGTAAGAATATTTGTACCATTAACCAGAGCATTATTATCTGGAACTATATCGCTGATTTCCTCCCAAAGTGTTGAAAAATTATTCATCCTTATATACCCCTAAATTTTTTCCAATTCTTCTTCCAGAAAATATACAGTCTGCCACTGAAAGACCTGAAACATAAATATTTGAACAAATGCCAACCGCAGATCTGCCTGCAGCATACAAACCTTTAATACTCCTGCCATCAGTGCCTACAACAGAACCATCATCTTCATTCACAACTAAACCACCAAGTGTTAATGTGGGAAGTGGAGCAATTTTTGCATCTATAGATATATCCATTGCTATGAAAGTGCCCTCTAATAAAGCCATATCCTTGTGAGCTTTACCAAACTCACAAGAAGAATTGTTCCTATAGCATTCATTGTATTTCTGAATAGATTCCTCAAGCCCTCTTGAGTCTATATTGTATTTTTTGGCAATTACATCTAGGTCTTTAGATTTTTTGGAGCCAAAGTACATCATCATTCTTGCGGCATCTCTTTGAAAGGGCAGTGATTTACTAGCTTCCTTTTTTGCAGCATTCAGTAGTTCCTGGTTGATTATCAAATATGCCTTACCATTTTGATCTTCACACATTGCATCCCCCAAGGTTGCTCCATAAACCATTTCATTGGTAAATCTGTGACCTTGTTTATTAACCACAATTCCTTTGGCAAACGATCTGGGTGGATTTAAAAATCTCCAGGCTGTGACTCTGTTCATTAAAGAGGTTTTTGCACCTATGGATTGCCCTAACCTTATCCCTGAGCCATCATCGCACGCTGTTCCTAAAGGCATTCCTTGACTGTATTTTGGTGCATAGTGATTAACCATCTCCCTGTTAAAAATAAATCCACCAGCTGAAATACAAACACCTTTTTTAGCTCGTAAAAATTTGATTTCTTGGTATTGTCTTGCAATCTTATTTGCTTTGTTAATAAAGTAAGCGCCCCATGCCCTTAATAAACTAGCTCCAGGGTAAGTTGGAGGAAGTATCATTTGTAATGTTTCGCCTCGGGAAATTAATTTCTTATACTTTTCTCGAATTGATCCACCGGGAAGCATTAAGCACTTTACCCCACAAACAGAGTTATTAGCATCAATCACCAGAGCTCTAACTTCGGTTTGCTGATAAATTTTTAAACCCTTTGCTTGAGCAGCTTTTTTAAGTGGATAAAAAATAGTCCCACCAACTCCGATAGGTTTAAAAGGACCTTCTTCAAATCCTCTGTGACCTCGAGCAGCAGGGTAGGCTTGCTCCATATAACTAGGAACTAATGAGTTATCAGAATGATAGAGATAATGTCCTGCATCGGGATAAGATGTTTTTTTTGGATAATAGGTAGAGTTAAATTTAACTCCATTATCTATTAACCACTGCGTATTTCCTGGTGAGTCCTCACAAAATTTTCTCAAGGTCGTATCCGATACCACATCACCAACTTCCTGTTTGAGGTAGTTATACATATTGTCGATAGAATCTTCGATACCGGCTTCTTTTTGAATGCTAGTTCCTCCGCCAGCATAAAAAACGCCTCCGCTTCTAGCTGTGGCTCCTCCGCCAGATGTTTTATCTAATCCAATTACGCTATGTCCTTGGTCCAAGGATTCGAGCGCAGCAGCTATTCCACCACCTCCTAATCCAACTACAATTAAATCGGCCTCATCATCCCAATTGACGGTGCTGGCATCGGTTACAATTTTTGGTTCCTCTACATTGGAGAACCAAAACTCAGATTTTGGGTTTAACTCAGTTTCCAGCATTTAAATCAGCAGTTTTGCCTCCATCCACCACCAGTGATTGGCCTGTTATAAACGAAGCTTGATCAGATAAGAGAAACATTACAGGTGAAGCAATTTCATCTGGATCTGCAATTCGCTTTAAGGGGATGGTTTTAGCTGTATGTTTGAGCATATCTTCATCAGGTATAGCTCGTGTTGTTGCAGGAGTCATAACTGCTCCTGGAACAATGCAATTAACTCTTACGTTGGGAGCATTTTCGATGGCCATAGTTTGAGTTAAATTGATCAAACCGGCTTTAGCTGCACCGTATGCACCCATGTATTGGGTTCCTCTTAAGCCAACAACTGACGAGATATTTACAATAGATCCGGAACCAATAGTATGCATTTGTGGAAGGATTTTTTGGCAGAGCAGGAAGACACCATC
>VMDH01000014.1 GCA_008080945.1 Gammaproteobacteria bacterium
CTAAATATGTAATGTTTAGTACTACAACCTTTGGCCCATACCTTACTGCTGCTGAACGCACAGAAAGAGCTACAGCATACTTTGATTATTACGATAAAGGGTTTGGCGGTTGTAACATGATGGAGCATGGCTGGGGACCAGAGATGGCCTTTTATTTTGTCTGTGGGTTTGATAGCTATAAGGAACTTGCATCTGCTATGGATAATATTATGAGCAGAGTCGATGAGCTCTATAATGCAAAGTTAGATATATTAGATCACTCTGACGATATTATGATCAGAGTAGAAAGATAATTTCTTAAATACTAAAATAACAAGGGGGAGCAATCCCCCTTTTTTATTGGGAGAGGTTTATGCGTTTTTTATTAGTAATTTTTAGCAGCATTTTAATTATTTCTTGTGCAGATCAACAACAACCAGCAAGTGGGTATAAAACAGAACGAGTAGATTTTCTTTCTAAAAATATTTATGGCTTTGAGAATATGTTTGGTGAAAGTTTAAATAGCCAAATAGATCAACCATCATTTGGAACTCTGCATTTTCCAGATAATTATGACCCTGAAAAAAAGTATGCCTTAGTTATTGCCTCCCATGGCTCTGCTAATTGGCGTGATCACCATCGCAAATATTTAGAGCAAATGAGAAGAGCTGGCATGATGGTGTTTGCTATGCATGCATTTGATGCCCGTAATGTATCCTCAACGGTTGGCAATCAAACCAATGTAACCAGCGAAACTATGATTTACGAAATGGCAATGGCGCTCAAAGCTATGTGGAATGATTCCAGAATAGATAACTCAAAAATCTATGCTGCCGGCTGGAGCCTTGGAGGTACAGCTGCTTTATTCAATGCTTGGATTCCCACTCAAGAAGCGCTGTATCCAAATGGAGAAGGTTTTGCAGGATATTTGATGTGGTATCCAGGTTGTTTAGCATTGCCTGACTTAGATGCTTGGGATAAAGATTTGATGCAAATTTACATAGGCGAGGAAGATAATTGGACGCCTGCTCAACCCTGCCAGGAACTGATAACTAAAGTCCAAGAAGAGGGCGGTAATGCAAGTATAGAAGTTTATCCTGGCGCATTTCATTCTTTTGATAGTGTCGAGCCATTAACCCTTAATCCTAATGCTTATAGTTTTGCAGCATGCAACTTTAAACTTTCAGCAGATACCAAGAAGGTTTATGACCCTAATTCCCAGAAAGAACTTGATTTTGTTAATCCTGATGCGAGAACGCAAGCTTACCTGACGTGCGCCAAGAAGGGTGAAGTTATGGCCGGCCACAGCCCGGAATACAAAAATGCAGCGCATGAACATCTGGCAATATTGTTACCAGAATTACTGTAGTTCTCTAGAGACCTAATTTTAAGTTTGCAGGAACAGCCACATCCATCATTTTTGGGTCCGCAAGCTTTAGATTATTCATATGGTGGATAAAGTCATTTTTTTCTTGAATTAATGCTCTTGGATTATGGTTTTTTTCTTCTGCAATGGAAGATGAGGTCATGCCTTTATAATCGTGTCCTGGAAATACAGTTGTTTGATCCGGCAGGATGAGAATCTTATTATGTAAGCTGTCATAAAGATCAGCCGCAGAACCATTTTGAAAATCTGTTCTCCCCGTTCCTCTAATAAACAGAGTATCCCCAGTAAAGAGCCATCCTGGATTGGTAACATAAAAGCAGTACGAATCATCTGTATGACCCGGTGTAAATAAGCACTGAATAGAAGTATTACCTAACGCTAGTACTTCTTGGTCACTAAAGATAAAACTTCCACAACACGCTGACGATTCTTTAGAGGATCCTACTTCGCAGCCAGTTTCTTTTTGTAAAAGCCCAGCACCCGTGATGTGATCGGCATGAACATGGGTATCTAGTACCATTTTTAAGGATAGATTAAGTTCAGCTAGCAGTTGTAAATATTGAGATATATTTTCTTTTACAGGATCAATGATAAGAGCTTCGCCATTTGATCCAAGAATGTAGGTAAATGTAGAAGAGGTATGATCAAAGAGCTGTCTAAGCAGGGGGGTCAATTTCGCCTCCAGCTTCTACCCAGTCTTTAAACCCTCCTAAATTTTGCACATTAGTAAAACCTACTTCAAGGAGAGTTTTGCCGGCTAGGGCAGCTCTGCTACCACCTCCGCAATAGACCAAAATGGGTTGATCTGCTTGAATTTCTTGGTCAGGCTTCATGCGAAACTCTAAAACCCCACGAGGAATATTTAGTGCATTTTTTACTTTTCCAGATTGAGCTACTTCGTCTGGTTCGCGCACATCAATAATGCAGTAATTATCCTGACTGGTCATAATATCGTTTACAGAAACACGTTTGACCAAAGCATGTGCTTCTTCTAAAAGCTGTTGTAATTTATTTTCCATGTGCACATTTTAGTAGGTTCAAAAATTAAAAGCATCTCTTGCAGTAATAAATTGTTTGTGGAAATATATAAATATGATGAATAGAGCAGAGCGTATTCATAAATCCGAGCAGGCTCGCAGAAGAAGGCACTCAGTTAGAGATATGGTTGAGGAAAGAACCCAAAAAAAATATCAAAGACTGAGAAAACAGCGCCTGCAAAGGAAAAAGTAAAACACAGACATTAACATTTAAAAATATGTTTTATTGTCAGGGATACCTTTATATCTTTTTTGCCGGCTCTAGAGTTGCTCAGCTACCCAACTAATCGACCAATTATGTCCTAACTTTCTACCGTTATATGTTTCTGGAAGTCGAGTTTGAATAATATTTGGGAGTGATAATTCCTGAGGATCATTTTTATAGCCTCTAAATGCTCCATCAATTTCCTGAATGGTTTGCCAGTTAAAAATCTTTAAGTGAACAAATGGTGTTGATACATCTTTCAATCCACATCTCATTGCTAGTAATTTTGGAGGCGACAATAAAGATGCTATGAAATGAATTTCAATATCTATTTCCCTCTCTAAATTTTTAACAAGTTCTTCGATCAGATTTAGAGAATGCAAAAGGTGTAAGCCTCCATAGGAATGAGCAAGTAATTTAATGGTGGTTAATTCTGGGTTAGATTTGATTACTTCTTTTAATGAATCTGCAAGCAGATTGGTTGATGTATTTGCGCAGTCCTTATCGTTCCATCGATAAAAGTAGACAGCACTTGAAGGACTATTTAATTTCCAAAGAGGGTAGATCCATTCGTAGCCCTCTGAATTACTTCCATGGATACCAATAATTGCAGTAGTGCTATTTAGTTGCTCGGGCTCTAGCAAGTGTATTCCTGCTGGAAATTCGATCAACTGTGAACCAAGATTAAATGCGTTCTTTCCATCAAAGTTATTAATATCAAATGCTTGTATCCAAAAAGGAATACTCAGCAAACTTAGAGTTATGGATTTGGTGATTGATTTAAAACCGAAGAAAGCTGTCAAAGTCTTTTAAGCTGATTATGAATTGGGCTATCATAATTGATAGCTGGTACTATGTCTAAAGTCGTTTCCATTACAAAAAATAAATCTGCTGATTTAAAAGCAATTCGTAAAGCGCTAGCGGTTCTAGAAGCTGAAAAAATCCTCTATAAAGAAATCTACGCACTCAAAACTAAGCCAGTTGAGGAAAACAATCATGCCACCTGGCAAGGAATGATTGATAAACAAATTAAAAAAGTTATCTCTGCGCAAACTAAAGTTGAAGATATGACTTATGCTTATAAAGAAAAATATGGAGACACAGTCAATGCAGACTATGAGGGAGTTCATTCCCTATAATCTAGAAAAATATTTCTTTATTTTTTTTAGTCTAAGCTTTTGCTCTCTAGTCAGCGCTAATGAGGACGCTGAAACTTTTTTTAATCAACCCAAGCCAATATATGCAAAGCCAAACGATCTTTTAGGTTGGATTGATGGCAGGAACATAGAGAGCTTGAATGGAGAGTGGAGATACATAGTTGATCCACTCAGAAATGGCTTACCTGGAGAATCTTTTTTTAGCGATTTTCCTACCAACAAACTTCCTCAATCAGAATACGAGCTAGTGGAGTATGACTTTGCAAATGCCCCCACTATTAATGTCCCTGGAGATTGGAATAGCCAAAAAGAAAATTTATTTTTTTATCAGGGAGGCGTTTGGTATTACAAAGAGTTTGAGTACAACAAAGCCAAAGATGAGGTAGTGCATCTTTATTTTGAGGGGTCAAACTTTTCAACAAAAGTCTTTTTAAATGGAAAATCGATTGGTGGATTTGATGC
>VMDH01000035.1 GCA_008080945.1 Gammaproteobacteria bacterium
TGCATTTTTTAGAAGGAGGACTTTTTAGAAAGAATATCTCCTGCACCATTAATTTCATAAACAATGGGTGCACCAGTAGGAATTTCTAAAGCGACAACTTCATCGGCTGAGAGAGCATCTAGCTTCATTACTAATGATCTTAATGAGTTACCATGAGCGGCAACCAAGATATTTTTCCCATTGAGAATTTCAGGCATGATCACTTCATCAAAGTAGGGGAGCACTCTCTCAGCAGTATTTTTTAGACTTTCTCCACCTGGCGGCGGAGTATCAAAAGACCTTCTCCAGATATGAACTTGCTCTTCACCCCAGCGCTTTCTTGCATCGTCCTTGTTTAATCCCGCAAGATCGCCGTAGTTTCTCTCATTAAGGGCTATATTTTTTGTGATTGGAGGAGTTTGATTGATTGCTTCTAAAATAATATTACCTGTTTTTTGAGCTCTAACAAGATCGGATGTAAACATTGCATCAAAGGCAATACCTAGCTCTTTTATATATGCACCAGCTTTCTTGGCTTCCTCAATGCCAAGATCTGTCAAATCAGGATCCTTCCATCCTGTAAAAAGGTTCTTGGCATTCCACTCGCTTTGTCCATGCCTAACCAAAACTAAAAAAGACATTCTTTTATCCTAGGTGTTAACTAATTTTTATTTTACGCGATAATAGTGCGATGTTTGAATTCACTCTCTTCGTTTTTGATAATTGGTATTTCTCTGTACCCTTTTTTCTTTTCTTAATTTTGTATTTTTCTGCAGAAATGAAAAGGGGTGGAAAGAGACTTTCCTGCAATGAGCTAACTAACGCAGTAAACAAAGATAATGCTATTTTGGTTGACGTTAGGGACAGAGAAGATTTTGAAAAAGGTCACATCACAAACGCTATCAATATTCCATACAAAGACTTTGATAAAAGACTTGAAGAATTAACTAAATACCAAGACTCTCCGATCATCACTATTTGTGCCATGGGAAGGAATGCTGCGCTATCTGCTGAAAAATTACAAAAACAAGGTTTCAAGAAAACCTTTGTTCTTAAAGGCGGGTTAACTTCCTGGAACCAAGAAAGCTTGCCCTTAGTTCATCAATGAGCGTAGTAATTTACACAACCAAAACTTGTCCATATTGCTACAGAGCAAAAAGTTTATTGAAAAGGCTTGGAGCGTCTTATCAGGAGATTTCAGTAGATTTTAATAAGCCACTGAGAGCAGAAATGGCGGCAAAGGCTGGCAAAACCTCCGTTCCACAAATATGGATTAACGATATGCATGTGGGCGGATGCGACGATTTGCATGCATTGCATGCAAAGGGAGAGCTTGAAAAGCTTTTAACCTAGCTCTTTTAGTTTCTGAGCTAAAGTATTCCTGGAAATTCCTAGTAATTTAGCAGCATCTTGTTTTTTGCCTCCAGAATTTTTTAAGGCAAAATCAATAACTAGTTTGTTGATATTGTTGTTCACAACATCATTGATGGAACCACTGTATTCAGATTTGAGAGTATGGAGCCATTCTTCAAAACTTTCTCTCCAATGCTTTTGAGAGCTGGATTGGCGATTAAAATTGTTTCCTAGAAGTTCGTTGGGTAAATCCTCAGCGGCAATCACTTGAGATGGCGCCATAAGGGTTAGCCAATAACATATATTCTCAAGCTCTCTGACATTTCCTGGCCAGCTGTAGGTACTTAATTTTTCCAAGGCAGCATCAGATAAATTTTTCTGAGCTTCATTCATAGAGGCGCTATGTTTTTTTAAGAAGAAGTTTGCAAGCTCTGGTATATCAGTCACCCTATCTCTGAGAGGAGGGATGTTGATCTTGATCACATTTAGGCGGTAAAACAAATCCTCTCTAAATTTTCCTTCCGCAACCAATGTTTCTAAACTCTGGTGAGTAGCCGCAAGAATACGAACATCAACTTTTACAGGGCTATCTCCTCCAACTCTATAAAACTCTTTATTAGATAAAACTCTTAGAAGCCTGGTTTGGGTATCAAGGGGCATATCACCAATTTCATCAAGAAATAGGGTTCCTCCATTAGCCTGCTCAAATCTTCCAACTCTTTTTTCCACGGCTCCTGTAAAGGCGCCTTTTTCATGGCCAAATAGCTCTGACTCAATAAGCTCCTTTGGAATATCAGCCATATTAAGAGCAATGAAAGGCATATCTGATCTAGGACTATTTTTATGCAAAGAATTTGCAACCAGCTCTTTTCCAGTTCCAGATTCTCCTAAAATCATCACTGTTGCGTTTGTATGCGACAGCTTACCAATTGAGCGAAACACCATTTGCATAGAAGCGGCTGAACCGATGATGTCTGTCTTGCTAACTTTTTTATTAGGAAGAGCATCAGATTTTGATACTGCTTTATTTAAAACAGAAAGTACATCTTCTAAATCAAAAGGTTTTGGCAGATATTCAAAAGCTCCAGCACCATAGGAATCAATAGCAGCTTGCATATCAGTAAATGCCGTCATAACAATTACAGGTAAGTCTGGAAAATTATTATTAATATGAGCTAGAACATCATAGCCTGAGCTATTAGGCATTTTGATATCAGTAATAATTGCATCAGGAATACTGGTGGATAGGGATTCAAGCAGAACTTCTCCGTCCGCAAAAACTGATACATCAAATGACTCGCTCAACACCTCTTCTAGAATTGTTCTAATCGATGCATCATCATCGGCCACCCAAATCTTAGCCATTTACAACCTCCTGATTTGATAAGCTTTGCATTATTGGAATGCTAATAATAAATTTTGTAATTTCATTCGATCTTTCATATCGAATATTGCCTTTATGAATTTTTATAATATCCTGAGCGATGGATAGTCCCAATCCTGAACCTCCTTCTTTGGTTGATATCATAGGAAAGAAAATATGATCTAAGCTATCAGGATTAATGCCATTACCATTGTCAGAAATAATAATTTCAAGAATGGTCGGTTGAATTTTGCCATTGATTGGCTGATTAAAAGCTATCCTGCTTTTTACACCAATTTTAGGTTCAGAGTTGTCTAAGCTTGCATGGGAAGCATTTTGAACAATATTAAGAATAGCTTGGATAAATAAATTTTTATCACCATAGATTTCCGGAATACTTGGGTCATAATCTTTATTTATTGATACTTGCGCAGACTCATCTGAGGTTTGAGTTAATTTAATAACTCTTTCCAAAACTTCATGAATATTAAAGTTTGCTAAATTTGGTTTGGCTGCAGGGGTCAGTATTTTTGAGACTATTCCGCTAAGCCTCTCAGTTTCATCCTCAATAATTTTGATAAACTTTTCAATGCTGCTATCAGCAGATTTCATTTTAATAAGTTGCGCAGCTCCTTTTATTCCAGCTAATGGATTCTTTACCTCATGGGCAAGCGATCTTGCTAAACCTGCTGCAATTTTTTGCGAAGCATCTGTTCTAGTTGAATTAATTATTCTATTGAGATTATCTACATTGGATACCTCAAGAACAAAGACATCAAATTCATTCGAAAGTGAAACAGTTAAATCTATAGTGCGCTCCATTCCTTCTTTGTTTATGAGTAGCATTTCTCTAACTGTAATTGCTGATGCTTTTTCTCTAGCCATTTGAAAGGTTTCACCAAGCAGATCAAATGAGTCATTTCTAAGCAGTGACTGCAAAGGAATAAATTTGCTTGCTTCAATTTCTGATTTATTAATTAGCAGTTCAAACGCTTCTTGCTTATCAGCACTGAAGCCAAGCCATCCATTGGAGGCCGCAGCTTCATTCATTGTGAGAATTCTAAGATCCTGATCTAGGATGATGATTTCTGTAGAAAGTTGATTAAATGCTTTGTACAGAATATCCATGTTTGAAATGAAAGCAGCCCCAAAAAGGGGCTGCTTTACAAGTTTACTTAGTTAAAGTTCCTACGATATGAGCAATGATTTTATAAGGGTCGGCATTTGATGCTGGACGCCTATCTTCAAGATAAC
The DNA here is from genome assembly GCA_008080945.1 of Gammaproteobacteria bacterium. GTDB lineage: Bacteria > Pseudomonadota > Gammaproteobacteria > Magnimaribacterales > D2472 > VMDH01. The sequence goes on from VMDH01000035.1 coordinate 3,950, forward strand.
CATTCCAGTTATGCTCAACAGTGTATACAGGTATTCTAATACTTGCTCCTCTGTCGCTTACCCCATATGAAAATTTATCAATGCTTTGAGTTTCATGAAGACCGGTAAGACGCATATCATTATCAGATCCATAAGCGGCAATTCCTTCCGCATGAACTTCACCAAGTTTGTCACACATTGATGTAAAAAGTTCTTCCGATCCATT
>VMDH01000044.1 GCA_008080945.1 Gammaproteobacteria bacterium
TTTCTAAGCTTTTTCCCACCAAATAATACAAGCACAATTAACAGTATGATTAGGAGTTGCCATATACTAATTCCGCTCAACATAGGTCTATATTAAAGCAAAATGGTCAATCTACATAAAGATTATTAAGAAGACCAAGACAAGAGACCCAAACGCAAGTAACTTACCAACGCTCTCAAGCCTTTGAAGTTTTAGATTAGTTTTGACAAGTTCTTTTTCTAAGGCTTTTCTAGATTGTAGGTTAACATCAAAATTTTCAATAAGATTGATGATGTTTGCAGGTAAATTTTTAGATTGTTCTAAAATCTCTAGGCGGTTGTTTGCAATTTGCTTCAACAGATAAGCAGGATTGTATTGCTCTAGCAACCACGAATCTAAATAGGGCTTTGCAATCCCCCAAAAATCTAATTCCGGGTAAATTTGTCGACCCATACCTTCTATGTGTATCAGGGTTTTTTGTAATAACACTAAAGAGGGCTGAATAGATAGATCGTATTTCCTGGTTGAATCAAACAGTTCAAGTAGAAGCTTGCCAAATTCAATTTCAGATAGTGGTTTGTCAATAATTTCCGAACATGCGCTTGTAAGCGTTAACTCAAGCTGAAAGATATCAGTATCAGCGTTTACCCAATTTGCTTGGATAAAGAGTTTTGCAAGAGATTTGAAATCCTTTTCAATTAAAGCAGTAAGCATTCTAGCTAGAAAGTATCTGTCTTGATCGCTTAAGCTTCCACAAATTGCGTAGTCAACTGCCACATAGCCGTTAGTTTGGTTATCTCTGCTAACAAAAATATTACCCGGATGCATGTCAGCATGAAAAAAATTATCTCGAAACACTTGATCAAGAAAAATTTTTACACCGTTTTCTGCTAATATTTTTAAATCCAAACCAGCTTGCTTAATTTCTTCAATGTTGGTGCAAGGAATGCCGCTAACTTTTTCCATAACCAAAATATCTTTTGTTGAAAATTCTTGGTAAATGGCAGGGATTTTTAATAACTCATTACCCTTAAAATACTTTTTGGTTCGAATAGCATTTGAGGCCTCAATCTTTAGGTCAAGTTCATTAAGCACCGTGTTTTCATAATCATTAAGAACCTGTTTGAGTTTAAGTCTTTGGCTGTCTTTAATTATTAGGCTTGCTATAAAACCCAAAAACTTCATCAACTTAATATTTTTTATTACCGATTTATGGATATTGGGCCTGAGGACTTTTACCACTACCTCAGATCCATCAATAAGCTTTGCCTCATGAACCTGTGCAAGGGATGCAGCAGCTAAAGGCGCATGATTAAATTTTTGAAACACCTCATCAATACCCGCTCCCAACGATTGCTCTATTGATTTGATGGCCAAGGAAGTTTCAAAAGGAGGGCACGCATCAGTTAATCGTTTTAACTCATTGGTTATTGTTTTATCTAGAATATCTGTTCTGGTTGAAAGCAGTTGGCCAAGCTTGATAAACAATGGACCCATAGTTTCAAGGTAGCTTGTCAGTCTCTGTCCGAGAGTTTTATTTATATTTAAATAAAAGAAAATATTCAGGTAACCCAATGCCCTGGAAATAGGGTTAAGATTTCCGATATCGTTTATAAGGCCATACCTAAATAATAGGAAAACTGCTTTAAAGAAACTAATTAACTGCATGATCTCTATAATTTAGAAGCCTTTCAACTCTGTCAATCCTTAGCTGCATGGCTCTCAACCTTCTTCTATACATGGATATATCTTCATTAACTAAGACCTTATCTTTTTTTGTTTGATAAGCTGATACAAAAGACGTAAATACAAAGGCAGCTTCATTTCCAAAAATGTCGTAAATTACAACAGCACAATCTACCTGGACTTTAGTGAGAATACTCATGAGAGCTGAAAACTTTTCTAAATCGCCTTCTACCATGCTTGAAGCGAATTTATGTTGTTCAGTGACAAGCTTAATAGCATCTCCGTTGATGTTGATTGTGAAGTCAGGATTTTTATGAGGTTTTACAACTGAGCTTTGAGAGGAGGTTATGCACACTCCAAATGAAATAACACCAGCATGAATATTAAAATTAGTCTCCCCCAGTGACACCAAGCCTTTCTTAAGAGCAGCATCGTTTTCAAGAATAGTTTTAAGCAGTGGGGTTAGGCTTAATTTCATTTAATGGCCTTGTGTATAGAAACTATGCCATTTTGAAAATTATAAAAATTGCACTTCTTGAAGCCCTCATTAAGAATCATATGCTTTAGATTTTCTTGGTCTGGATGCATTCTGATAGATTCAGCAAGATATTGATAACTTTGTTCGTCATGAGCAAAGAACTTACCCATTTTGGGTAGGATATTAAATGAATACCAGTCATATACCTTTTCAAATAAAGAGTTGTTGGGTTTAGAAAATTCTAAGACCAATAAGTGGCCGTTTGGTTTCAAGCACCGATGCATTTCATTAAGACCTTTATTTTTGTCAGTAAAATTCCTCAGCCCAAATCCTATAGTAACCAAATCAAAGGTTTCATCCTGATACGGAAGCTCTTCTCCTGATGCAGTTAAAAAGAAACAATTAGAAATAAAATTTTCATCTATTGCTCGATTGCGCCCAAGCTCAAGCATAGAACTATTTATGTCGGTTACTTGGACACGGGCGCTGTTGTGAGATTGAATGATCATTTTTGGGATATCACATGTTCCTGAAGCAATATCTAATATCATAGGATTGGGGGGTAGCTCTGCTAGCTCAAGCAATGCTTTTTTCCATAATCTATGCAACCCCAATGACATTAAGTCATTCATGAGGTCGTAATTATCTGCAACAGAATCAAATACTCCCCTGACTCGTGCTCCCTTATCAGCAGAGCTTATCTCCTCGTAACCAAAATGTGTTTTTTTATTATTTTCCATCAATCTGTTGCATATAATTCTCGTAGCGAGACTCTGCGATCATACCTTTATCCACTAATTTTATGACATTACATCCCTTATCCGAACGGCTATGGTTACAATTCCTAAACTCGCATAATAAAGAGGCAGAACTTATCTCTGAAAATCCAGACGTTATTTGCTCTTTATCAAAGCACTCCAAATCTATGTCTCCGGCTCCAGGAGTATCGATAAGCTCAAAACCTTCTCCAGCATAAATTTTTGTAGTAGTAGTTGTGTGCCTCCCAGTATTTTTTGAAAGGTTCTGCGTTTTAATATCTTCACCTGTAAGAAGTTTGATAAGACTAGATTTTCCAACGCCAGACAGGCCAACCAAGGCAATACTTTGATTCATTAAGGATTGCTTTAATTCTTTAATGCCGCGATTGTATTTTGCTGAAACTTCAAAACATTCAATAGCTAAATTTCTGTACAAGGAAATATCACCCTTAATCTCATCAAAATCTTCTCTATCGCATTTATTAAATATAACTAAGGGCTTGAGTTTATTTAAATGAGAAAGCGCCAGCCATTTATCAACTAAAGTTTTAGAAATCTTTGGTTTAGAGGATGCCATAATAGCAAGGGCATCGATATTGCTAACTACAACCTTCTTTTTTCTATTTATTTGTTTTTGCAATGAAGATTTTCTGGGTTGAATTTTGAGGATGGCTGCTTCTTGAGATGAGGTATCTACCTCTATGCAATCTCCAACAGCAATATCAAGCTTTTTTGGAAGCCTAATTCTTAATGCTGTGTCTTCAGATTCAAAGAGCAAGGAATCTTTATAGATTTCTATTATTCTTCCAATTTGAACTTTTTCCATTCAAGTACCACAATACCCCATTAAACTAATAAATTATGGCTTTAAAACGATCTAATAAGAACCTCATTTGGATAGACCTTGAAATGACAGGCCTTGATCCAGAGAAGGAGCGCATAATTGAAATTGCAACCATAATTACCGATAAGGGACTAAACATTTTAGAGGAAGGCCCCAATTTAGTCATTCATCAGCCCAAAGAATTGCTAGCAGCTATGGATGATTGGAATACAAATCAACATAAAGAGAGCGGTTTGTCTGCCAAGGTCAAATCTAGCGCAGTCACCGAACAGATAGCAGAAATTGAAACGCTAGACTTCGTTTCTAAGTTTGTTGGGGAAGGCAAGTCTCCAATGTGCGGCAATACGGTTTCCCACGACAGAAG
>VMDH01000010.1 GCA_008080945.1 Gammaproteobacteria bacterium
AGGGTTACACTTCGCATAAGTGTTGAATTTGCATGGATGACAGTTCCTTCACCAACTATACAATCAGGCCCTACAAATACATTAGGGCCTATGAGAACATTTTGATGGATTTTAGCGGTATCCGCTATCACAGCACCTTGATAAATTTTAGAACTTTCTGCAACTTCAGCCTTTGGATTTATGTTATTACTGAGATCTATTCCTTCAAACATATCCTCTATAGGATCAAACATCTCACTTAGAATTGCAAACGCAAAATAAGGGTCTTTAACTAAGATGTAATTTTTATTATCCGCGGGTTTAAAATCTTTTTTGACAATAATTGCCCCTGCAGAGCAATCGCTTATAAAGCTTTCAAATTTTTTTGAAGAAACAAAAGAGATGCAATCTTTGCTTGCTTTTTGTAATGATCCTAAAGAACTAACGAGCTGATTAGGATCGCCTATCAGCTCGCCATCTATAATAGAAGCTATATTCTCTAGAGAATATGTTGCTTTAGACAAACCTTTATTATTCTGCAGATTGTTTTGCTGCAACATCAAGCATTGATGTCACATCATCTGTGAGATCCATTGCAGGATCAGCAAATAAAACTGTTTCTCTGCCGAGCAGAACTTTTACTTGTTTTGCTGCAATTAACTCTTGAAGAATCTTTTGCAGTGTTGGATTTAAGTCCCTGAAAACCTTATCAGCTGTTTCAGTTTGCTTGGATTGAATTTTACCTACCATGAATTCTAAGTCTTTTGATTTTTCTTGGATGCTTCTTTGCAAGCTAGCAATTTCTTCTTGAGACAAAGTTTCAGATTCTTTTTGCAATCTTTCTGCTAGAGCCTGCCTATCAGATTGAAGTGCTTGTGCTGTCTCAACATTGCCAGCATACTCGCTATCACTTTCTAGAGCTTTAAAAGCATTTTGAGCAGTTTGAGTAGCCAAAACAGCGGTTCGCATATCAATAACCGCCATGCCATCAACTGCATACAATCCTGTTGAGAACGAGCTAAGTAAAATTAATCCTGCTAGTAGTTTATTTTTCATAATTACCCTCTAAGTAAGTTCGCATATTTTATATGAAATATTCTAAAAAACTAGAATACCGTGCCGATTGTGAATTGGAATTGTTCTGTTCTATCAAAAATACCATCATTAAATGGCTGCGAAAAGCTAAAACTCATTGGGCCAAAACCTGTCATCCAAGTAACGCCAACTCCTACAGAGTATCTAAGTTCATCAACAGTGGGCTCATAACAATTAATCTGATATTCACGACAATCTGTTTGGAAGACATTACCAAAGTCAATGAAGAAAGCAGAGCGCATGGAACGTTGATCATCCACCATAGGTAATTTGAAGATAAGCTGAAGGCTCCCTTCAATTAAGAAATTACCCCCGATTGGATCAAATGCTTGTGAGTATGCATATGGATTAGGAGCTGGCGTATCAGGCTCCCCATCAAAATCTGTATCATAAAAAGGAGGGCATTCTTCAGTCTCAGGAACGAATCCGTAACATGGTGTAGGTGTAACCCTTGGTCCTAATGTATTAGATCTAAATCCTCGAATTGATTTTGGACCACCAGAGTAAAAATTTTCAAAGAAGGGTGTAACCTCGGTATCTCCGTAGGCACCAATGTATCCCAATGATCCATCAAATCCAAATACAAGATCGGCAAATGGTAGCGGTCTATAAAACTTATTTTGGATATTGATTTTGTAATAATTAAGATCGCTTCCAGGAACGGTTGTTTGCAGCATGACATCTAACTGAGAACCATTAGTTGGAAAGAGGCCTCTATTTAGAGTGATTCTGGACCAAACAGCCTGGAGTTTGACAACTTCAAATTCAGTTCCCTCAGAGCTTAAAAAATCAGCTATTTCTCTTGCGGGTAGCGTACCCTCCTGAATCTCAGTACTATCGTAATTGATGTTTAGTCCAATCCTTTGTGTTTCATTAAGAGGATAACTAAATTGCACACCGGCACCAATACTATTAGTGAGGTAATTAGCAACATTGAACTCCCCATAATCTGTTTCCCTAAAATAAATACTGTAACCTCTACTGACACCATCCATAGTGAAGTAAGGATCGAAGAAAGAGATGTTGTAAAGATCTTGGTAAATACTCTTATTTAGCCCAATATTTACTCGATTTCCAGTACCCATAAAATTATTGTCAGATAGATTGAGGCCTAAATTAAGACCAAAATCACTATAGCCGATTGAGCCACCTATGGAAGAAGTGCTTTCTTCCTCAACGGTAAACTCAATATCTACTTGATCTTCTGTACCAGGGACAGGAATAGTTTCGACATTTACCTCTTTAAAATATCCTAGCCTTTCAAGCCTAACCTTTGAATTTTCTATCCTATCGTCTGAAGCCCAGGCACCCTCAAATTGACGCATCTCTCTTCTTAGCACTTCATCATTGGTGAGAAAATTACCTGAAAAGTTTATTTTTCTTGCATATGTCCTGTTTCCAGGCTGCACGATAAAAGTTAGCTCAACATCTTGCCCCTCAGCAATGGGTTCTGGATTTCCCTTTACTTGAGCAAAGGTATAGCCCTCGTTACCAAGAATAGAGGTTAAAAATTCCTCAATTGCGGTAATTTGTGCTTGGGAATAAATTTCCTCAAGCAAAGAATCAAGTATTGGTTGGTAAATTAGCTCATCAACCGGCATATCACCGATCAAGTTTACTTTAGAAATCTTGTATTTTTCACCCTCTGAAATACTGTAGGTAATAAAAATGTCTTTTTTATCCTCCGAAACGCTGACCTGTACTGATTCAAGTGAAAACTTTAGATAGCCTCGATCTAAATAATAAGATTCTAAGTTTTCAATATCGCCCTCAAGCTTTTCCTTGGAGTATTTATTATTGTTGCTTAAGAAAGAAAACCAACCTCCCTCTTTTAATTCAAATGCAAGAGACAATTCCTCATCTGTAAAGAGAGAGTTTCCAATAACTTTAATACTTTCAATTTGCGCTGAGGTGCCTTCATCTATATCTATACTTAAATCGATAGTATTTCTTGGTTTATTGACTGTAGAAACTTCTACACCAGCACCATACCTTCCCTGCGAGGAGTACTGTCTTACAAGCTCTCCTTTCATTGCTTCTAAAGTTGATCTTTTATAAACCTGTCCCTCAGCAATTCCTGCACCTTCAAGCCCCTGAAGAAGGTCTTCAGTCTTGAGAGCTTTATTACCATCAATATCAATTCTTGCAATGGATGGTCTTTCTTCCACAGAAATAATCAAGGCGTTGGCATCTTTACCAATTTCAATATTATTGAATTGCTCTGTAAGAAAGAGAGCTCGAATAATCTCTTCGACTTTAGTTTGATCTATTTTATCGCCCACACTAACCGGTATAGCAGTAAAAATACTTCCTACTGAGACTCTTTGAAGACCAATAATTCTAATATCTGAAACAATGAACTCATCGAATGACTGCAAAGCTGGTGCAATAAATAATGCATGCATTAATACAAACAGCGATATGAGTCTCTTCATTAGATAAACCTTAGAATGTCGTTAAAGACTGCAAAGATCATTAATGCTACGACTGCAATCCATCCGCCAGTATAAAAATAATTTTCAAGTCTTTCCGACAATGGCGATCCTTTAATAGCCTCAACAGCTAGAAGTGTTAGCTGACCTCCATCTAGAACTGGAATAGGAAGTAAATTCAATACTCCTAATGAGATGCTAAGCAATGCCATTAAATATAAAAATGGAAGAATTCCTACTTTTGCAGTATCTCCTGCCATCTTCACAATGCCGATAGGTCCGCTAAGGTTTTGTGCTCCCATGGATCCTGAAATCATTTTCCCCACAAACAACAGAGTTTTTGCACTCATGGTATAAGTATCGTAGATTCCTGAGAGTAAAGATTCTGTTATAGATTTTTGGGTTCCTGCAGTAATGCCAATAATGTTAACTGTCTGACCATCTATATTTTGGGTTAAAAGTGGGACCATAAAGGTTAAGGGTTCGCCATCTCTTAGAACTTCAATTGCAACTTCTGAATTTGAAAATGACTGCATTACCTC
>VMDH01000021.1 GCA_008080945.1 Gammaproteobacteria bacterium
GTCAGATCAAAAATACTGTCGTCATCATTAATTTCATAAACTTCAAAATAATCATCGGCAGCCAGTTGTCTCGCTAAGGTGTTTTTAAATTCTGAAAACCCAGAAAAGCCTAGCGCTTTACAAAATCTATTTATGGACGGCTCGCTTACACCAATTGCCTCCGCAGCTTCTGCCATTTTTAATTGTGAAAGCTCATTTGAGTGCTCCATGGCAAAGCTTGCTACTTTTTTTTCAGATTTTCTTAAATCAGAGAAATTTTTTTCAATTAGCCTTAATAATTTTGTCTGCATTGGATAAGAATAACCTTATAGTCTTGTAAAATAAATTCCTCATGGACGTTTCCCATATTTTAGATGAGTTGAATGATGCACAGCGGGCTGCCGTTACCTCTGATGATCAACATTTATTAGTTTTAGCGGGAGCCGGTTCAGGTAAAACTCGAGTTCTAGTGCATAGAGTTGCTTGGCAAATTCAAGCTCAAGGCTTAAATCCTTATAACGTTCTTGCTGTCACATTTACCAATAAAGCAGCCAATGAAATGTCTCATCGAATTCAGGCAATGCTTGAGAATCCAGTTCCGGAGCTATGGTGTGGAACCTTTCATGGAATAGCTCATAGAACACTCAAGATGTTTAACAAAGAAGCAAACTTGCCATCTGGATTCTCGGTGATTGATGCCGACGATCAACTTCGCATTATTAAAAGAATAATGAAAGATGAAAAATTAGATGATGCCCTCTGGCCTCCCAAGCAAATTCAATGGCTAATGAATACATGGAAAGAGGAAGGCAAAAGAGCCAAATCTATAAAGACAGGAAATGATCTACAAAAGAAAGCAGCACTCCAAGTTTATACTCACTATGAAAAAAAATGCATTGATGAAGGCTTGGTTGATTTTGCTGAATTACTTTTAAAGTCATTTGAACTAGTGCAAAGCAACTCAGTAGTTAAGTCTTATTTTCATAAACGTTTTGCAAGTGTTTTGGTCGACGAATTTCAAGACACCAATACCATCCAATTTAAATGGCTACTGGAAATACTTTCTAATCAGACACTTGTAACAGCCGTGGGAGATGATGACCAATCTATTTATGGCTGGAGGGGGGCAAGAGCGGAAAATATTTTAGGTTTTGAAAAAAACTTTAAAGCAGCTAATACGGTCAGACTAGAGCAGAATTATCGATCTACCTCGGTAATTTTGGATGCTGCAAATGCCTTAATAAGCAATAATCAAAATAGGCTAGGAAAGAATTTATGGACAGAATCTAACAAAGGGGAGCCCATTACTCTTTATCAAGCCTATCATGAGCAAGACGAAGCAAGATATATAGCCGATACCATTAAAAACTGGATGAATTCGGGCGGATCCTATAGTGAGGCAGCGGTAATCTATAGATCTAATGCTCAATCCAGAGCAATTGAAGAAGCTCTACTAAGAATCAGGGTTCCTTACAGAATTTATGGAGGGACTAGGTTCTATGAGAGGCTAGAGATCAAAAATGCAATGAGCTACCTCAAGCTTGCTTTTAATCCAGGCGACAATCTTTCCTTTGAGAGAGCTATAAGCAATCCGCCAAGAGGCATTGGCCAAAAAACTCTCCAAAACATAAGAGAAGCCTCTATAAAATTTGGAACATCAAACTTTGCTGCCGCTAGGCAAATGTCTGAAGAGGGCTTATTGGCAACTAAGGCCAAAAATTCAATTGATGCCTTCATTGCATTCATCGAGGATATTAAAAACAATCTTTCTATACTTGCCTTATCGGAGGCCATTGATCGCCTTATCAATTTCTCTGGGTTGATAGAAGTTTACGAAAAAGAAAAGGGAGAGAAAGGTAAAACAAGGATAGAAAACTTAGAAGAGCTGGTAACTGCTGCAAAAATATTTGAAGAAGATTTTCCTCAAGACACTCCTTTAATTGATATTGCAGCAACCTTTTTAGATAACGTTTCTCTAGATGCAGGCGATGCCCAAGCTGGTGCGCATGAAGATGCGGTTCAACTCATGACGCTTCATTCTGCAAAGGGCTTAGAGTTTCCATTGGTTTTTATGAGTGGACTTGAGGAGACGCTTTTTCCTCACATAAGATCCATGGACTCGCCAGATCAATTAGAGGAGGAAAGAAGGCTTTGTTATGTAGGAGTAACACGTGCGAAACAAAAACTTTATATTACTTATGCCGAAATTAGAAAGATTCATGGATCGGATGTTTTTAATCCTCCCTCTAGATTTATCAGAGAGATACCAGCCGAACTCATTGATGAGGTTAGGCCACGAGCATCTGTAACCTTATCTTACGAAAGAAAATCTTCCCAAGCCCCAAAAGATTTTAAAATTAGTGAAGGAATTTCACTAGGGCAGCGGGTTATGCATAAGAAATTTGGTCAAGGAATAGTGTTAAACTACGAGGGTACTGGAGATAGTGCAAGAGTTCAAATCAATTTTGATAATGCGGGGAGCAAATGGCTGGTATTGTCATTTGCCAATCTAGAGGTTTTATGAAGAAAAGTTTTTTTATAGTTTTATCATTTTTCATTTTTATTAGTTGTACCAGCGAACCTTCTAACGAATCATCTCAAGCAAAACAAAAATTTACTTGGTCATTGGTAACAACCTGGCCAAAGAACTACCCAGGTCTTGGAATGGCTCCAGAGAGATTTGCCAAATTAGTTGAAGAAATGTCAGAAGGAGATCTAAAAATAAAAGTTTTTGGCGCTGGAGAGCTAGTGCCAGCCATGGGAGTCTTTGATGCGGTATCTAATGGGTCTGCCGAAATGGGTCATGGTGGAGCTTATTATTGGAAAGGTAAAATTCCTGCAGCACAATTTTTTGCTGGGGTTCCTTTTGGTCTGACTGCAGATGAAATTAATGCTTGGGTAAACAGAGGTGGCGGTCTTGAGTTGTGGCAAGAGCTTTATGAGCCCTTTAATTTACTACCTTTCCCAGGAGGAAATACCGGCACACAAATGTTTGGCTGGTTTAACAAGGAAATAAACTCTCTTGAGGATATTAAAGGTCTTAAAATGAGAATACCTGGTATCGGGGGAGAGGTATTCCAAAGAGCAGGGGGAGTACCTGTTAATATTCCTGGAGGAGAGCTCTACACTGCTTTACAGACCGGAACTATAGATGCTACCGAGTGGGTAGGCCCCTATAATGATTTGGCATTTGGATTTCATCAAATTGCAGACTATTACTATTATCCAGGCTGGCATGAGCCAGGATCGATGTTGGAGTTTATGGTTAATTTAGATGCATGGAATGAACTTCCAGAAACATTAAAAGTTATTGTCAAAACCGCAGCCCAAGCCGTGAACCAAGACTTGCTCGATGAGTATACGGCTATGAACAATAGGGCCTTGCAAGAGCTCGTTAATAAGCATGGAGTAAATTTGCTGCCATTACCGGTGGAAGTAGTAAGAGAATTTAAAAATATTTCAGAAATAGTTCTTGAGGAGTTAGCTCAAGAGGATGATGATTTTAAGAAAGTTTACGAGCACTTTAATGACTTCAAAAATAACGTGACTAACTATCACAATATCTCAGAAGATGCTTTTGTAGAAATCCGATCTATTGAATGACAGATCCCATTTTTAGAAAATTAGGGCAACAAGCATACGAACCCACCATACAAAAGATGGTGGAATTGGTCTCTGCAGATGATTTTAAAGAAGAGATTTGGTTTTTATCTCATCCTCCTGTATATACTTTAGGCACCGCAGCTAATAAAGAACATATTCTTAATCCAAAGGATATAGAAGTAATTCAAACCGACAGAGGTGGAGAGGTTACCTATCATGGACCTGGTCAACTGGTTATATACTTCTTACTAGATGTAAAAAAAAGAAAACTAGGCCCAAGAAAACTGGTAGAAAGTTTAGAGCAGTTCTTGATAGCTCTCCTGAAGCAATACAACATTGATGGAA
>VMDH01000030.1 GCA_008080945.1 Gammaproteobacteria bacterium
GGAACCGAAGTTCTGTTACTAACCGACAGAATTGATGAGTGGCTTATGACCTCTTTATTCTCTTATAAGGAAAAAGAGTTTGCAGATGTTGCTAAAGAGCCTATTTCCGATGAGGAAGTAAAAGTAAGCAAAGGAGATTCTGAGCTCCTTGAAAGGTTAAGTAAGTCTCTGAAAGATAAAGTTGAAAAAGTAATAACCAGTTCAAGACTAACAAAATCTGCAGTTTGTTTGGTTAGATCTAAACACGAACCAGGTATCCAGATGAGAAGAATTTTGGAGGCCGCAGGTCAATCTGTGCCTGAAAGTAAACCAACGCTTGAAGTCAATGCTAAGCACAAGCTCATTAAAAAGCTATCCAAACTTGAAAATAAAGAATTTAATCAATACGCAAAATTTTTATTTGACTATGCCGTCATTGCTGAGGGAGGCAATCCAACTGATCCTGCATCATTCTTGAGGCAGCTGGATAAATTTTTAAGTTGAGTATAAAACCAACCATAGCAGTCCTTGGCGGTGGGAGCTTCGGCACAGTTATTTCTAACTTAGCAGCCTCCAATGGTCATCCGGTAAAGCTTTGGGTAAGAGACGCTGAACAAGCTTTAAGAATCAATTCCGAAGGCGCAAATTCAGATTATCATCCAGAACTTAAACTTTCTTCCAACATCTCTGCAACCGACTCGCTTGCTGAATGTGTCAGTGGGGCATCTATAGTTTTTGTGGTTACTCCAAGTATCGTTTTTGAGAACATTATCCATAGACTAGAATCTTTAGTGACCTCAGAAATGTTGGTCATTTCTTGTACTAAGGCAATTGCTGCAAATCCCACTCGAACCTTGTCAGAAATAATTAAAGAAAATTTAGGATCCAAAATTAAAGGCGTGGGAGTATTAAGTGGACCCAACCTCGCTAAAGAAATAGCTGAAAATAAAGTGGCAGGCACCGTGATCGCATCCGATGATAAAGAGGTTTGCGAGATAGTATCTGAAGTTATTTCTTCTCAGTCGTTTAAAGTATATTCATCCACAGATATGAAGGGTATTGAATATGCAGGGGCTTTAAAAAATATTTATGCCATATGTTGTGGACTTGCTGAGGCTCAAGATCTTGGAGAGAATGCTTTGGGACTTATTCTGACTCGATCCATGGCTGAGATGAGTGATTTTGCTGTTCATCAAGGAGCAAATCCTTTAACGTTTCTTGGTTTGGCTGGCATGGGAGATCTAGTTGCTACTTGCACTTCAAGATTGTCTAGAAATTTTTCTTTAGGATTTCATCTTGGAAAAGGGCTTTCGCTAGAAGAAGCTAAATCTAAAGTAGGTCAGGTAGCTGAGGGTCTTAGGACTCTTGCAGTGATTCATGAAGAAATACCAAAATTGCATATTGAGATGCCATTGGTAGAATCCCTTTATCAAATTATATATGAGGAAAAAAAACCCACATTCCTCATTGAAAATTTAATTGATCATGTAAATAATGTAGATGTGGAGTTTAAATTAGATTATGACAACAATTAATAAAGACGAAGTATTAAAATCCAGCAAATGGCTCAGGCTATTCTTTATGGTAATTTATGTTGCTATTGTTAATTTCATTGTCCTGCCGCTCATAATTTTTATAGTTGTTATTCAGTTTTTATTCCATCTTTTTGCAGGTAGGCACAGCTCTCAGCTTGAAAAAGTAAGCGATTGGCTAATCAACTTTCTAGGGGAATGCCTAATTTATTTAACTTACAAGACAGAGCAACGACCTTTCCCATTCAACTCAGAAGAAGAGTTAAACGCTGAAGAAAATATTGTAGAAGCGTCACCTGATGAGATATCTGATGACTCTGATGATCAGATTGATTCAGGCAATCAAGAGCCTCAGGCTAGTTAGGAAGCAACGAGAGAAACTCAGCTCTCGTAGTTGCATTTGATCTAAAGATACCAAGCATTGCTGAAGTTTTCATAACGGAGTTTTGTTTTTGAACTCCTCTCATTATCATGCACATATGTTGTGCCTCTACAACTACAGCGCAGCCCTTGCAATCAGTTACCTCTTGAATTGCTAATGCAACCTCATGGGTTAAACGTTCTTGAATCTGCAGTCTTCTTGAAAACATGTCTACAATTCTTGCTATTTTAGATAACCCTAAAACTTTACCATTAGGGATATAAGCAACATGACATCTGCCGTTGAAGGGTAGCATGTGATGTTCGCACAGCGAGTAAAACTCGATATCTCTTACCAAGACCATATCCTCAGCATCAGATTCAAAAAGAGCTTCGTTAACCACCTTATCAAGAGAAAGTTTGTAACCATGATTTAAAAATTTAAAAGCTGCGGCAGCTCTTTTAGGCGTATCAACAAGGCCATCTCTTTTTAGGTCTTCACCAATATCCTTAATTAAAGTTTTATAGGATTCAATGGATTCATCAGACGGGGTAACAATATCATCAAAGTCATCTGCATTATCAAAGTTTTTCATTAAGTCTTTCATTAAAAATAATCCTTGTAAGGTACTTCAGAGATAATTGAGATCATTTTATCATTTGTTCGATCAAATATGGCTTCTTTGGTAAATTCAAGGTCTGTTATTCCTTCAGTAACATGCTCACCAAAGACATATCTTGAGTGAGGAGGCTGTTTAAGCACCTCTTCTTTAAATGCTTCTCTACTTTGTTCTACTTTTTCATTTAAAAATTGCCATTGTTTTAAAGCATCCTTGCCGTGTTTCTTCTCTAGCATTTGTAATGTTTTAAGTTTTGAGGCTACTAATGCGCTAGCATTATTTCCTCCAAAACCTTTTGAATTTAGAACTGCATAATTCTTGTCCTCACAAGGCAGTTCTTCTATCAGAAAATTAAGGTTTTCAGTGTAGACATCATCAGCCGTGACTTGTATAGATGAAATTCTAGGAATAATTCCTGTATCAAAAGAACCTAATGCTGAAATCATTTGATCTCCTCCAGCTGCAGCCAGCGAGTGACCCAAGTATGATTTGATCGCAGTCACGGGGACATTACTCATTCCGAATGTGGTGCACAAGGAAGATAGAATATGTGATTCAGTTACTCGGTTTTGCGGGGTGCCGGTCCCATGAGCATGAATGAAGATCTCGTTTAGGCTAGTTTCACCTCCCAATGAAGCAACATCATTTAGACACTTGCCAAAGGAGATATAATTTCCTGCACCGGGTCCCGAGATAGATTTTTTATAACCATCTGCATGAATATGTGAAGATAGTGCAGCTCCAAATATTGGAAGCCCCAGTTCCAGTGCCAAATCATCGCTCATTAAAACTACAAATTGTGCAGCTTCTCCAAGGCTCATGCCAACATTTTGTCCAAACGGCCTGCAAATTTTTCTATGTTCAGGATAATCTAATTTTTCTCCAATTTGTTTTTGAAGTTCCAAGGTATTTTTATCGTCAGCAAGACCTTTGGTTGCAGCGAATGCCTCATATACCTCAGGGACAATTCCTGATTCGGCAGCACCCACCACACAAATATCAGATTGATTATTTTTTATTAATTCAATTCCTAACCTTAAGTTGTAATGAAAAGTGGCGCATGCTCCCATATGGTTGCCAGTAACCCCCATGGATCCCAAAACATAAGAGTGCGCAAAATCAGCGCTCATTTCTCCAAGTGACATGGCAAGATGCTTGCTGGTAGTCCTTGCACCTGAGAGATTTGCTTGAAACATGCCGCCCATACCATATTTATCACCTTGAGCAATCGCGCATCCCGAGATACAACTTATCCTTTCAAGAGATGTCTTTTTAACCACATCTTCCCAAGACATTCCCAGATTTTTAATGGCATCGGAAACAGCAAATATTGTCATGGCTAGCGCTCTTGGATGCTGTCTAGCATT
>VMDH01000007.1 GCA_008080945.1 Gammaproteobacteria bacterium
ATCGCCTGCAAGGTAAATAGAAAATATGCTCCTCTTAACGTGCAATTAGACAACGGTCAAAGTATTGAAATAATCACAGGTGATGAGGTTGCTCCTGACCCTGCATGGTTAAACTTTGTAGTATCTAGTAAAGCAAGGTCAGCAATAAGAGCAACTTTGAGAAATCAAAAGGTTTCTCATGCAAGAAAAATTGGTCGAGTGATGTTGGAATCCGAGCTCAAAAGAGACGGAAGCAAGCTCAGCGATTATAGAGGCTCTAGGCTACAAAAAATCTTAAACACCATAGGAGCAACATCGCTAAACCAATTACTAACAGATCTTGGTCTGGGTAAAAAAACCAGTAATCTTGTAGCAGAGCGATTTTTTATTGGGAAGAAATCGGTAGACTCAGAAGCGCTGCAATCAGAAACTATGACATTGAATGATAATATGCTGGCTGGTGTATCTGTCATTTATGCTAAATGTTGTCTTCCTGTCAGTGGCGACCCTATCATTGCTCATACAGATACTGATAGAGGTGTTGTCATACACCATGCAAGATGTCGACAGGTTAACAATATTCGAGGCAAGCAAAAGAATTTATTTCCTGCAATTTGGGGTGAAGATAAGCAGGAGAGGTTCTATAGGGCTTATGTTAGAGTGCTTGTAGAGGATAGACCAGGAATCCTTGCTGATATTGCATCTATTTTTGCAACTCAAAAAATTAATATCATGTCCGTTAATTCCAAAGATATAGATGCGGTCATCCAAGAGTTTATGTTTGAAGGAGAATTTTCAAATATTGAGATGGTTAAAAAACTTATGATCAAAGTAAGAGCGCTTAAGAGCGTCACGAGCTGCACTAGAATTGTAAATGATGAAAGGAGTAAAAATGAAAAAACAAGTTAACACCTCTTCGGCTCCTGCAGCGATTGGCCCTTATTCTCAAGGAGTGATCGCAGGCAATCTCCTCTTTGTTTCTGGGCAAATTCCTATCAATCCCGCGGATGGATCCCTGGTTAGTGATTCCTTAGAATCACAAGCCAATCAAGTTTTCGAAAATTTACGCGCAATCATCCAGGAAGCCGGAACTTCTTTTGAGCATGTATTGAAACTTACAATCTATTTAACGGACTTAGAAAACTTTGCTGCTGTTAATAAAGTGATGGAGAATTACTTTAGTCAGCCTTATCCTGCTAGAGCAACAGTTGAGGTTTCCAGGTTGCCTAAAGACGTAGAAGTAGAGATTGATGCAATTGTTGAACTGGCTTAATGAATTTTCTAAATATTAATCAACTCAAGGCAGCGGAACTAGAAGAGATTTTTCAGTTAGCTGACAATTTTTTGATTCCTGATTCTAATACTTTTAAGCAAGACCCAATCCTTGCCGACAAAAAAGTACTCAATCTTTTTTTTGAGCCTAGCACTAGAACTAAACTTTCCTTTGAGGTGGCTGCACATAATCTTGGTATGTCAGTTCTTAATCTCGATGAACTATCTTCTTCCATGCAAAAAGGAGAGAGCCTTGAGGATACCATTGAGGTTGCATGCAATCTTGGAATAGATGCTTGCATCATTAGGCATAAGGAATCTGTCATTCATGATTTAGCTAATCAATTTCCTTCAATGGTTTTTATCAATGCAGGAGAGGGTGCAATTTCCCATCCTTCTCAAAGCCTGTTAGATTTATTTACCATCCGACAAAACTTTGACCAGCTTAGCAAGCCCAATTATTTAATTGTAGGTGACTTAGACCACTCCAGAGTATTGGCTTCCTTTTTAGAGGCTTTAACTATAGTGGGGGCAAAAAATATTACTCTGTGCAGTCCTCCTGAACTGGGTAAGAATTATTCTGCTGGGCCTAACTTTGATGAAGATTTAAACAGTGCATTGGACGGCAAAGATGTCATTATGGCATTGAGAATTCAACACGAGCGCCTTGAAGGGGCTCTTAATATTTCCGCAACAGATTATATTGATAAATTCCAACTCAATCATCAAAAATTATTAGATGCGGTTGGACATGATAGGTTTATTTTATTGCATCCCGGTCCCGTCAATTATGGGATTGAACTCAACGCTGATGTCAAAGATCAAGACTACTGCAAAATCAATCAGCAAGTCATGAATGGGGTGGGCATTAGAATGGCAATACTAACTAAAGCCTTGCTTAGCTAGAATTTTTCAGGACTCTTTTAACTGTTTCAACAATGCTGATGGTATTTTGATCAATTTCAATATTTAGGACATCACCATTTTCTGCAATATCTAAGTTAGTTACAGCAAGAGTTTCAGGAATTAAATGCAACATGAAATGATTTGATGCAACTTTCCCAATGGTTAGACTGCATCCATTAACTCCAATATAACCTTTAGACATTAGATATTCTGAAAACTTTCTAGGAATAGCTACCTTTAAATCTATAGTTTTATCCCCCAAAGAAATTTTTTTAATGATCTTGCCGGTAGTTTGGATATGTCCCGACAATAAGTGACCACCAATCTCATCGGATAATTTCATAGATCTCTCTAGATTAACTTTTTTGGAATGCTTTAACTCATTTAAATTAGTTAATTTTAGAGTTTCTGCAATAACATCAAAGCACAAGGAAGACTTCTTAATTTTAGTTACAGTGAGACACACTCCATCAACACTGACACTTGCACCAGTTTTAATACCTTTAAGAAATTTTTGCGATGTTGTAATTTCTATCGAAGAAAATGCTTCACTAGATTTTTGAATTTTAGCAGTTCCAGTTTCCTGAACTATTCCTGTAAACATTATCCGCCCCATTCCTCACGATATAAGGATAGCTTCTCTTCCCAAGCATTAAATTCTTTTTGTGATGCTACGAATTGGATAAGATCATCTAAAGAAATGACACTTTTGACTTCAAGCCCAAATAAATTTTGTAACTCCTCTTTGGCCGATATATCTCCTGAACCCTTTTCTTGTCTGTCTAATCCTATGACAAGCATTTTAGGATCTGCTTTAGATTCTTTTATTAGATTTATTGAAGCTTTAGCAGCAGTTCCTGCAGATAAAACATCATCAATAATTATCACTTTGCCCCTTGGTTCTTCTCCAATAAACAAGCCTCCTTCACCATGATCTTTGATTTCCTTTCTATCAAAGCAAAGCCCAAGGTTTGGGTGAGTATTTTTTAACTTCATCCCAACCATTGAACCAAAAATGGTCCCCTTGTAGGCAGGTCCAAATATTTGATCATAATTTAGAATTTCTTCTTCAATTATTGCTGCAAAAGCATCTATCACCTCTGTAAGCTTTGCTGATCCCAGTAGGCGTGATGCATTAAAAAAATAAGGGCTTATCCTTCCTGATTTGAGAGTAAACTCTCCAAATACTAAAGCTTTGGCATCAATCGCAGCATTAATAAAGTTTTTTTGATGGTTAGTTAATCCAGGCATGCTTTTTGAATTTCTATGAGCGACTTGATGGATGTGCTTGCTAGCATAATCATGTCATTGAGTTGATCTTTGCTAAAGGGATTTTCTTCTGCAGTCCCTTGAATTTCAATAAGGGAGTCAGAGCCAGTCATCACAATATTCATGTCTGTTTCGGCATTACTATCTTCGTTGTAGTCTAAATCAACCAATATCTCACCATCCACTATTCCCAGGGAGACAGCAGCTACATAATCTTTGATTGCTCTGTGATCTTTAAGATGATTTTTGATTGCTAAGAAAAGAGCAACGCAGCCGCCTGTTATTGATGCTGTTCTGGT
>VMDH01000045.1 GCA_008080945.1 Gammaproteobacteria bacterium
CAGGTGTTTTTATGCTCCAATGAGTTTGTTAATACCATGACGCAAAGCCCGACAGTGAATCAGTTGGTGCCACTTCAACATTCTGAAGACGAGAGCTTAACAAACAGTCACTGGGATTATATCTACGAGCCAGAAGCCAAAGAATTATTGGACGGCCTTTTGACAAGATATATTGAATCATTAATTTACCAAGCGGTTGTTGAAAATGTTGCCTGTGAGCAGGCAGCAAAAATGATAGCCATGAAAAATGCGAGCGACAATGCTGGCGACTTAATAAAAGAGCTTGAGCTTTTATATAACAATGTAAGACAAGCTGCGATTACCCAAGAATTATCAGAAATTGTTGGTGGAGCAGCAGCGGTTTAAAGGAGAAAAAAATGAGCAACGGAACAGTTATACAAATTATCGGAGCCGTTATCGATGTTGAATTTGAGAAGGATAACATTCCTAAAGTTTATGAAGCGTTGACCATTGATGGTCTTGAGATCGTGTTAGAGGTTCAACAACAGCTTGGAGACGGTGTTGTCAGATGTATTGCTATGGGAACAACGGAAGGGCTGAAAAGGGGTCTTGTAGCCGTTAGAACAGGGGCCCCAATTTCAGTGCCCGTAGGCCAAGAAACCCTAGGACGCATTATGGATGTCTTAGGAAATCCTATTGATGAAAAAGGGGAAATTGGTGAAAAAGAGCGCATGCCTATTCACAGAAAGCCACCAACCTATGTTGAGCAATCTGGATCTAATGAGCTGCTTGAAACCGGAATTAAGGTTATTGACCTAATTTGTCCATTCGCTAAGGGAGGAAAGATCGGTCTGTTTGGCGGAGCTGGTGTTGGTAAAACAGTAAATATGATGGAGCTCATTAACAATATTGCTACCGAGCATTCTGGGTTATCAGTGTTTGCTGGGGTTGGGGAAAGAACCCGAGAAGGAAACGATTTTTACTTCGAAATGCAGGAATCAGGGGTAGTAAATGTAGAAAACCCCAAAGAATCTAAAGTGGCCATGGTGTATGGACAGATGAACGAACCTCCAGGCAACAGATTAAGAGTAGCCTTGACCGGACTAACCATTGCTGAGAAATTTAGAGACGAAGGTAGAGACGTCCTTTTGTTCATTGATAATATTTATCGTTACACCTTAGCAGGGGTTGAGGTGTCCGCTTTATTAGGAAGAATGCCATCAGCTGTGGGCTATCAACCAACACTGGCTGAAGAAATGGGCGCACTCCAAGAGAGGATTACATCAACAAAGACTGGCTCGATTACTTCTATTCAAGCTGTTTATGTTCCAGCAGATGACTTAACCGACCCATCGCCAGCTACTACCTTTGCCCACCTTGATGCAACGGTGGTGCTTTCGCGTCAAATTGCTGAGCTTGGAATTTATCCCGCTGTGGATCCGCTTGATTCAACCTCAAGACAGCTTGATCCATTGGTGGTTGGAGAAGAGCATTACAATGTTGCCCAAGGAGTTCAGGGAGTATTGCAAAGATACCGTGAACTGAAAGACATTATTGCAATCTTGGGAATGGATGAGCTTTCTGAAGATGACAAGCTTACTGTGGCAAGAGCAAGAAAGGTTGAAAGATTTTTATCTCAGCCATTTTTCGTTGCAGAAGTTTTCACTGGCTCACCAGGAAAATATGTATCTCTAGAAGATACCATCAAAGCCTTTAAGGGAATCCTTGCAGGCGATTACGATGATTTACCAGAGCAAGCATTCTATATGGTAGGAACCATTGAAGAAGCAGTCGAGAAGGCAAAGACAGTAAAAGCTTAAATGAGCAGTTTAAAGGTCAACATAGTATCTTCATCTGAGGAAATATACTCAGGTGAGGCTACCATGGTATTTGCAACCGGCTCTCTTGGAGAGCTTGGAATTGCGCCTGGCCACACGCCCCTGCTAACAGGCCTAGCCCCAGGCCCTGTCAGAGTTCAAAACGGCGACAGTGAAGAAACCTTTTTTTGTTCAGGGGGCTTTATCGAAGTTCAACCAGGAGAGGTTACCGTCTTATCTGATACCGCAGAAAGAGCTGACTCCTTAGACGAAGCTGAGGCAATTAAAGCCCAAGAAGCAGCAGAAAAGCTTTTGCATGATAAAGAATCTAATGTAGATTTTGTCAAAGCAGCAGCCCAGCTAGCCGAAGCGGCAGCCAGAATTAAAACCATTCAAAAACTCAGAAAAAACAAGTAAGGTAGTATTTTTATACTATTTTAGAGTTGAAAACCCACGTCATAATCTTAGCTGCAGGCCTTGGAAAAAGGATGCACACCAATTACCCGAAAGTCATGCAAATGCTTGGCGGCATGACTATGGTAGAAAGGGTTTTGCATACTGCTCAAAAAATTACCAACAAAATAACAGTTATCTCTGGATTTAAAGCAGAAACCTTAGAAGCACACATAAACCAAAACTTTTCTCAAATTACATACTGTAGACAAGAGGAGCAGCTAGGCACTGCGCATGCCGTAAAAATGGGCGCAGACGAGATTATCAATGATGAGAAAGTGCTTATTCTCTATGGAGATGTGCCTTTAATAAAACAAGACACCCTAGAAGCAGTCACCAACTCTGGCGGCGCTTGCCTGTTAACCACAACCCTTGATAATCCAACTGGATATGGAAGGATTGTTGAAGACGAGGCAGGACATGTACAGGAAATAGTTGAAGAAAAAGATGCAAACGAGGATCAAAAAGCCATTAAGACAATATTTACTGGCGCCATGATGATAGAAGGAGCACTGCTTTTAGACGGCCTTAGTGAAATAAATAATAATAATGCTGCTAAAGAATATTATTTAACTGATTTGGTAGGAGTGCTGCATAATAAGGGTGTTAAAATAAACCACATTAAGGCTGACGCTTCAGAAGTTCAGGGGGCTAATAACAAAAATGAACTTCATGAGCTAGAGCAAGTTTATAGAAGTATGAAATCTCAAGAGTTACTAGATAAGGGCATAACGGTTGCCGATATAAGCAGAGTAGATCTCAGAGGATCAATCACTGCTGGAAAAGACTGCTATATTGATGTCAACGTTATTTTAGAAGGAAATATTGAGCTTGGAGATGGCGTAAAGATATTGTCCAACTGTTACCTCAAAGATGTCAGCATTGGCGACAATACTTCCATAGAAAGCTTTTCCCATATTGTTTCTACTAAAATTGCTAGCAACTGTTCCGTTGGTCCATACGCAAGATTAAGAGAGGGCACCATTCTTAAAGAGGGCGCAAAAATAGGAAATTTTGTAGAGACAAAAAAAACCACTATTGGAAAAGGCTCAAAAGCAAATCATCTTGCCTATTTGGGCGATGCTGAGGTTGGTGAAGGTTCTAATATTGGTGCAGGAACAATTACTTGTAACTACGACGGAGAAAATAAGCATAAGACTACGATTGGCAACAATAGCTTTATAGGCACCAATTCCTCTTTGGTTGCACCGCTTAATATTGGAAGCAATGCTTATGTCGGAGCAGGCTCAGTCATAACCAAAGATGTTGAGGATGATGCTCTTGCTGTAGCTAGAGGTAAGCAGTTCACCAAACCCGGTTGGTCCAAGAAGAAGAAATAGTATGTGTGGAATTATTGCAGCGGCTTCTTCCCGTAACGTAGGCAAACTCTTGGTGCAAGGGCTTCACAGGATGGAGTACAGAGGTTATGACTCTGCGGGGATTGCGCTGCATCAAGAAGATA
>VMDH01000050.1 GCA_008080945.1 Gammaproteobacteria bacterium
AAGACTTCTTTAGGCAGTGAGAATCCATTTCGGTTGATTTCCCAGCTCTTGTTTACTAATTTTGTTTGAAGTTTTGCATAATAATGGGGAAACTTTCCTACTCTTTCTCCTTTTGGGATAGGCTCTTCAAATATTAATTCCTCTCCAAGTGCAACAGATTCAAATTCCAACAAGATTAAGTTATCAAACCCATTAAAATAAAAAGCCAGGGTTCCAGCTAATTGATTAGAGGTTGAAAGATGGATAAATCCATCTTGTTGATCAAGGTTGGTAGTAATTTCTCCGGTTTCCTTTGCATTTTCCCACTCCTCGAGTGTGAGGATTTTATAGACCTTTTCATTCATAATTTTTTCCTCTTCAAAAGAGCAAGACGATACAAAAATAACACTTACAAAAAATACTAATCTTAGCAATAACAGCCTTTGGCTCATTTTTGATCAGACTTCATGATTTTTGTATCTACACAATCAAAATAATCTTCATGTTCAGATAGCTGATCATTAAGTATATCTTTGCCAGTCACGATCAAAGGAATGCTGGGACCGTTTTGATTGGATGCCAAACAGCCATGCATAATGGCACCCATTTCTCCTTCTACTCCAACAGTCTCACCCTTTTTTACTTGAACAACTTGCTGATTAACAATCTGGTATTTAGGAGCTGCACAACTCCCTAAAATCAACATAAGAGAAGTGAAGCAGCAATTTAAAGTGCTAGCTTTTAAGATCTTGGATTTCTTTTTCAAGTTCTTTTACCCTGGATTCAAGTTTTTGCAGTTCAGCCTGCTTTACAAAACCTGATTCTTTCATGAATTTCTCTAATGCAGGTTTAAGCATCTTTTCCATATTCTTGAGATCGCCTGCCATTTTTAAGGGATTAAACATTTAGTTACCTCAATTGATTGCTATTAAATTTGTCATGATACTATATTCATATCATTCCAGAGGAGGTTGATATGAGTTTCGCATCTTACACAGACGCAATAGCTAAACCTTTCATGGGGATTACCCCGTGGATTCTACGACTATCTTTTGCAACAAGCTTCATCCTGCACGGATTGGGAAAATTTCCAATGCCTGCTGATGGTTTGGTAAGACTCTTTGAGAGCAAGGGTATTTTTATGCCAGAGCTGACAGCTTCTTTGGTTGCTTTAGGTGAAGTGGGAGCAGGGGCTTTAATTGTTCTTGGAGGCTTGTTTGGAACCACTCTTGGGCATACGCTTACCAGATTGGGTGGAGGCATGGGGCTTGTCATAATGATAGGTGCTTTATCCATTGCTCACTCGGATTGGTTTATTACCCAGAAGCTATTTATGAGCGAGCAAATATTTTTACTTGCTATAGCTCTATATTTTGCAATTCGAGGAAATAACTAAAAATAGCATTGCTTTTTAAATGAGAATGATTATCATTCTCATGCATGAAACATTTTGCTTTTTTTAAGAATCCTCTCGCATTTTGTTTCTACTTTCTATGCTTTATTTCCCCATTTGCATCTTCTAATATCGAGTTAAATCTCGAATACATAGAGCAGATTTACATTATTGGAACCAAGCAAGATGTCAATGACTTACCTGGCTCAGGAACGGTTATATCTAATGAAGATTTAAAAAAGCTTGTAGATACCGATATCCAAAAGGTGCTCTTGATGGTTCCAGGGCTCTATTTTCGCAGCGAAGAAGGTTTTGGCTTGAGACCAAATATTTCTATTAGGGGAACGGCTCCGGATCGCTCCGGAAAAATCACCATCATGGAGGATGGGGTGCCTGTTGCGCCAGCTCCATACACTGCACCAGCTGCTTATTATTTCCCAACTGCAGGAAGGATTCATGCAGTAGAGGTATTAAAAGGGCCAGCATCCATAAGTCAGGGACCAAGCAATATTGGTGGAGTCATTAATCTTATTAGCACGCCTATACCTGAAGATCATATGGGTACCTTTGTTCAAGAATACGGAGATGACGGCTATCTCAGAACCCATTCTTATGCAGGCCTCAGTAGCAAAAACTTTGGTTTTATTTTAGAAGCTCATGAAAATAAAGCCGATGGCTTTGATACGGTAGAGCATTTGGGCGGGAATACAGGATTTGATAAATCCGACTACCTTGCCAAAATAAAATTGAATACCGAAAGAAATGCTGAGGGATACCATGAAGCGGTTCTGAAGTTAAAAACCAGCGATGAAATTTCTAATCAAACTTATGTTGGCCTTACTCAGTCCGATTATGAAATCAATCCAAGGCAAAGATACGGCCTTAGTTATTTTGATGAAATGGACAACCAACATGACTCCATTCAGCTAAATTACCTCTTTGAATATCAAGACTTTAGATTTACAGCAGTTTATTTTGATAATGAATTTTTAAGGGATTGGTTCAAGGTTGAAAAGATTAATGGTCAAAGCATTAATGATGTTTTGAGTGCTGCTAATAGAGGAGATGTCATAGCATACGGCATCTTACATAACACCCACCCTAGCGAGATAACACTTAAACACAACAACAGAAATTATTACTCTTCAGGTTTTAATTTTGCTGCCGAATTAGATTTTAGTTTTCATACTCTTTCAATCGGTTATAGAGATATGAAAGACGAGGAAGATAGGCTGCAATCTTATGAAGGCTTTGAACAATTTGGAGATGGAACTTATAGCCAGCTAAGCTCTGCATTTTTCCTAGGTGGCGCCGATAATAGTAAAAGAGAGACCAAAGCGCAGGCTTTTTACTTGGAGGATAAAATTGAGCTTGAAAGGCTAGTACTGTCCATTGGTTTTCGTGCAGAAGATTATTCTCGCTCTGAAATACGCTGGAGCAATATTCTTAGGAATAAGATTTTGTATCAGCCTGAAACTAAAAGCGGGCATTATAATCTTTGGGGATTTGGCGCAACTTACGATATTTCTAACCACAGCAAATTTATTTTTGGATTTCATGAGGGGCGTTCTCCAGTCTTTGGAGATGATGCTGAAGCAGCGGATAATCTTGAAGTAGGGGTGAGATTTGATAATGGCGATACAGATTTTGAGTTTTTTTACTTTAGGTCAGATTATTCCAATCTTGTTGCTGAGTGCAGA
The DNA here is from genome assembly GCA_008080945.1 of Gammaproteobacteria bacterium. Taxonomy (GTDB): domain Bacteria; phylum Pseudomonadota; class Gammaproteobacteria; order Magnimaribacterales; family D2472; genus VMDH01. Next base: position 3,073 of record VMDH01000050.1, read on the forward strand.
AATTCAGATGGTGGAGATTGTGAAATAGGAGATGCTTTTAGTGGAGGCGCTGTGGATGTTGATGGCTTTGAAGTTACTGGATCGACTATCTTTCAGCGACATAACATATCTTTTCCACTAGCTTTCCAATACACCAAAACTAATTCAAAATTTCAAAACTCATTCGAGAGTGATTATTTCGGAACCGTTGTCTCAGGCGATAACGTTCCCTATTTACCAAGCTCAAATTTAGCTATTGTTGCTGGCTTTATATTGCCATCGGGTATCGAAGGTAATCTGAGGATGGCTCGGGTTGGTAAAACATGCTCGACAGCTTCTTGCAATTCATTTAATGCTATCGATGCTTATACACTGGTTGATTTAAGTATAAAAAAATTAATCACCGAAGATTTAGTTCTTTATGGCACCCTCGAAAATGTATTGAATGACAGTAATATCGTGGCTCGTGCTCCCAAAGAGGGAATTCGAACTCAAAAACCTCGTTCACTTAAGCTTGGTATTGAGTACCGCTTTTAAAGATATATTTTTTTCGTTATTAATCTTGTACAATAGCTGACTTCGTGGGGCTATAGCTCAGCTGGGAGAGCACCTGCTTTGCAAGCAGGGGGTCCGCGGT
>VMDH01000074.1 GCA_008080945.1 Gammaproteobacteria bacterium
TCTTCAAGTAATTTTTCTAAACCCCCAAGGGTTTGGATTTTCTTGAGCTCTTCCGGATCAAGTTCTTTTTCAAAGGCTTTCCGCAACCAATCATCAGGAATTAAGGCTTTGAAAATATCTTCCATATTCTCAATCCCCTTAAAATAGATTTCAAAAGCCTTATCAAATTTATCGTAATGTTTTTCATCTTTAACTAAAGCGGCTCTTGAGAGAAAATAAAAATCATCTAAGTCAGCAAAGGCAAAGTTTTTTTCAAGCGCACCCAATAAATCTAGCAGCTCTCTAAGAGTACATGGCACTCCTGCTTTTTTAATGGTGTGAAAAAGAGTAATTAGCATTATTACTGGTTTTGATTCCTTCTATTCATAAAAGCTAATCTTTCAAGCAGATGAACATCCTGTTCATTTTTCAATAACGCACCATACAATGGTGGAATAGCTTTTGAATTATCAGCATTCTTAAGAATTTCACTCGGAATATCGTCTGACATCAATAGCTTCAACCAATCAATTAGCTCACTCGTTGATGGTTTTTTCTTTAAACCTGGAACTTTTCTTATATCAAAGAAGATATCAAGCGCATCTTTAACTAATTTTTTCTTTATCTTTGGGTAATGGACATCGACGATTTGCTGCATAGTATCTCTCTCGGGGAATTGTATGTAATGGAAAAAACATCTTCTTAAAAAAGCGTCAGGCAAATCCTTTTCATTGTTTGAAGTAATAATGATAATTGGTCGATGTTTTGCTTTAATGGTTTGGTTTGTCTCATAACAATAAAATTCCATACGATCCAATTCTTGCAGTAAATCATTTGGAAATTCGATATCTGCTTTATCAATTTCATCAACCAGCAAAACAACTTGTTCATCAGATTCAAAAGCTTCCCAGAGCTTTCCTTTCTTTATGTAATTGTGTATATCTTTTACCCTTTCATCACCTAGTTGTGAATCTCTTAATCTAGTAACTGCATCGTATTCGTATAAACCCTGATGTGCTTTAGTGGTAGATTTTATATGCCATTCAATGAGTTCTTTGCCAAGCGATTTAGCTACCTCGATAGCCAATAAGGTTTTACCAGTTCCAGGTTCTCCTTTAATGATTAATGGCCTTTCTAATGCAATTGAAGCGTTGACTGCCATACTCAAATCATCTGTTGAAACGTAGTTATCAGTACCTTTAAATTTCATCTTATTTTCCTTATTTTTCTAACTTTTCTTTTGACTTTAAAATTTTGGCTAGCTGCCTACTAGTTGCAACTAAGTGACCTTCTAGATCCCAAATGGAGCAATCTTGCTCAAAAAAACCATTGTTAAGATCTTTAGCAACTCCATCAATGAAGAGTTTTTGAGTCTTAGGAAGCTGTCTAATGTTTGTGGTTAAACTTAAAGTAGGTATCCATCCTATTGGACCATACTTATTGGTAACAACAGGAGGCAAGATATCTGAAAAATATGAAAGAGCAAATTGATCAGGTATGCCTCCATCTAATTCTATGTAACCAGAGCATCGAGCCTCCCCTGATCTATCAAAATCCTTCTTCAACCACCAGCTGTGCTCTGGATGCACTGTTAAGTTAAGCTGCTGAATGAATGAGGGAGTAAAACCTTTTTGGACATTATCATAGTTCATGGTAATAAAATCGTTCTCAGAAAAGTCATGATATGTATCAGGTAATGGAGTAGGCATATCATTAAACCCATCCAATTTATCTAAATCTGAACAAATTGCTGTGAATGTACAATTAATTTTATCTTGCTGGATTAGTTTTACTTGCCCAGAGGATGTGCCTTTGCCTAACTTAAATATTTCAACATGGAGCTCTACTTCATCAGCATCCGTTCTATCCAAGTACAGAACATTTGAATTAATAGCTGTAGTATGAGGAAGAACTGATACTAAAGCCTTATGCATCATAGCCATAAGGTACCCACCGTGGGGAGTCTGGCCTACAAAATAGTTCGTATCAGGTTTAAAAGTAAATATCTTTTCAGATTTCTGCTCTAAACTTAAAACATTTTGAAATTGTTCAAATTGATTCATAAAATTAACATGTTATTGTAATAGATCTCATCTTACTTATGCCCAAATACATAGATATTGCCTGTAATTTTACCCATCAAGCATTTGATAAAAATCTGCAAAAAGTTATTGAGGATTCAGAGAAAGCGGGAATAGAAAAATTTGTCGTAACCTGCTCATCATTGAAGGATCTTGAAAGAATTAAAGAAATTAAGTCTAGATATAAAGAAAGTATTTTTGTTACAGCTGGAATTCATCCTCATTGCGCTAAAGAAATTCATGAAATAGAACACAGCAAAATCAAAGAAGAAATTCTTAAACTAAAACCAAATGCAATTGGCGAAACAGGTTTGGACTTTAATAGAAATTTTTCCTCTCCTTCGGATCAGCTGGCATCTTTTATCCTCCATCTTGAGATAGCAGCTGATGCAAAGCTACCGCTTTATCTCCATCAACGCGATGCTCACGATGATTTTCTTGGAGTGCTAAAGGAGCTCCATGCCTCAGATAATAATTTTGTAGTTCATTGTTTTACTGGCAATAAAAAGGAGCTCAAAGACTATTTGGATATGGATGGCTATATTGGTATTACAGGATGGATTTGTGATCAGAGCAGAAACCAAGACTTAAGCGAATCAATACGATATATTCCTTTAGATAAATTAATGGTTGAGACAGATTGTCCTTACCTGTTGCCTAAAAATCTAGTCCCGAAGCCCAAGAAGAATTTAAATTACCCCTACCATTTGCCACATATCGTAAGAGAAATAGCAAACATTAGAAATGAATCTGAGGAACTAATAGCTGAGTACGCTTATAAAAATACTATGAGGTTCTTCAACCCAGCCTAGACACATCTAGATTAAACATTTCAGCAATTTCTTGGTTGTGATCTCCGGCTTTGCTGGCCGTATGTCTAATCTCATTGGTAGTTTTTGAAAATCTTGGAGCAGGCGCAGGTTGCACAAAACCCTCTAATTCAACAAACGTGCCTCTTGCTTTTAAATGTTTGTTTTCAGGCGCCTCTGAAAGACTCAGCACTGGAGCTACACAGGCGTCGGTTCCATCAAAGATTTGTGCCCACTCGTCTCTAGTTTTGGTAAGTATCTTTTTAGCTATTAGATCTTTTAACTCAGGCCATAAGCTTGAATCCATTTGATTATTAAACCTCTCATCATTTAATTCAAGTTTGTCTAAGAGGATGGCATAAAACTGAGGTTCAATGGAGCCTACCGAAAGATACTTCCCATCTTTGCATCTGAAGGTATCATAAAAGTGAGCTCCTCCGTCTAATAGATTAGAGCCCCGTTCTTCTTTCCAAAAACCTGAGGCTTTGAAAGAATAAAACATTGCCATTAGAGCGCTTGCTCCATCTACCATTGCAGCATCTACGACTTGACCACTCCCTCCATTCTTAACATTGATGATTCCTGCAAGAATTCCATAAGCCAACATCATTCCCCCTCCTCCGTAATCACCAATTAGGTTGAGAGGTGGTGGCGGAGCTTCATCTTTTCTGCCGATAGAGTCCAAGGCCCCTGTGAGAGCAATATAATTTATATCGTGACCTGCAGAGTGCGCCAATGGACCATCTTGACCCCAGCCTGTCATCCTTCCATACACTAAATTTGGATTAA
>VMDH01000061.1 GCA_008080945.1 Gammaproteobacteria bacterium
GATTTAAGAAGACCTAATGCTGGGGTCGCAAAACAAGATTGATTAAGGCAATATCTTTTATCATTAAAAAAGAGTCTGTTAGTTTCTTAGAATTTAGATCGCATTATGAAACTATTCATGCTCCGTTAGCTCAAAAATTACTGAACCCACCCTTTTACGAAAGAAATTATGTCTATGAGACAATTAATGGAAATTCAGATATTGGATCAATAAGCATATTTAAATATCCTGATCTGCAGGCTCTTAAAACTGTCAGCAGTATTTTAGATTCATCTAAGGCAATTGCTCTTAGAGAAGATGAGCTCAAGTTCATGCAACCAGAAAAAAATTATTTTTACTTAGTCGATGAAAAGATCCTTAATTCCTCTAAAAACAATGAACGAGCATTCATTGTGTGCAGTAATAGTTTTGATTTAAGTAATTTAGAGGGAAATATACTTTCTGAAAATTATTTTGATGAATCAGTGATCTTAGAATGCAGGAGAATAGATTCTGTTAAAGAATTTGCAGAAATTGAAGGTTTGGAGGTCTACCTAACTTCTACTGATCCAAATAATTAATCAAGGCATCAATACGCTCTAGCGCCTCTTCTTTGGTAAAAAGACTAAGAGTTAAGCCTAAAGAAGGAGATTTGGTACTTCCGGTAAGAGCTATTCTAATGGGTTGATTGATTTGGGGTGTACTTAATCCAAGAGTGGATTGAACTTCTGCTAGCATTGCATCTAACACTTCCTCATTCCAGCTGGATAAATCTTCTAATTTATTTTTTAAGTTATTTAACAAAGAAGTATCTTTAACAAATTTATCTAGCGCTTTCTCATCGTAAGATGCTACTTCATTGAAATATGGATGAAGATCTTTTGCGATAGCATCCAGTGTATCGCTGCTTGATCTCATGGCAGAAACTATATCCATAAAGTTTGCTCTGCTTTCAAGATCAATGTTATTCGCAATACAGTAAGGTTTTAGATGGTTAATAAATTCACTCGTTTCAAAACGAGCTAAGTGCTGGCCATTAATCCAGTTAAGTTTAGTGAGATCAAAAATAGCACCTGCCTTTTGTACCTCTTGGACTCGAAAATTTTTAATCAAGTCCTCTAAATAAAAGATTTCTTGATCACCTTTGGACCATCCTAATCTAGCAAGCATATTTAAAATAGCGCTGGGGAGATAGCCAAGATCGATGTATTCATCCAAACTAGTTGCAGAATCACGCTTTGACAGTCTTTTTTTATCTTTTCCTAGGACTAACGGAAGGTGAGCATACTCTAATGAAGTGTATCCTAAGGCATTTTGGATATGTATTTGTCTTGGAGTGTTGCTTAAATGGTCTTCTCCCCTGATGACCGTAGTAACTCCTTGCTCAAAATCATCCACTACATTACACAAGTGATAGGTAGGAGTTTGATCGCTTCTAAGCAGGATTAAATCATCAAGTTCAGAATTTTGGAAAACCATCTCTCCTCTAACCAAATCATGAAAAATTACTTCTCCCTCTTCAGGAGTTTTTAAACGAAGAACGCGGCCAGTACCTGCTTCCAAAGACAAATCTCTACACTTTCCATCATAAGCTGGTTTAAGGCCCTTGGATTGTTGCTTCTCTCTTAAGGACTGAAGTCTTTCTGGGCTACATTCACAATAGTAACCCTTCCCTTCTTCCACAATTTTATTGGCAGCTTTTAGATATAGTTCTGTTCTCTCTGATTGCCTGACTGGTGATGCATCGGGTGTGAGCCCAAGTAAAGCTAAATTCTTTAGAATATTTTCTTCGTATGCAAGAGTTGATCTTTCTCTGTCTGTATCTTCTACCCTAATAAGAAATTTTCCTTTATTTTGCTTAGCGTAAATATAATTAAATAATGCGGTTCTCACACCTCCAATGTGAAGCGTTCCGGTAGGACTAGGTGCAAATCGTGTGACTTTCATATCAATTCCAAGAGATTTCTTTGCCTGATATCTTTTGTATCTCTTCTAGGCGCGCATTATGAGCTTTAAGATCCTCATCATCAACCTCTATTGATAGCATACTAATATTCTTTAATGATTCCTCGCTAAGAGCCTGGGTGCTGGCATTATCATCAGATTGCAAAGCATCAAAATTCATTCTGCTTTGCCCCCCAGTTAATAACATATAAACATCAGCTAATATATTGGCATCCTTTAAAGCTCCATGAAAAGTTCTATCGTATCCAGTAACTTCAAAACGCCTAGTTAACGCATCTAATGAATTGCGCTGTCCTGGAAACTTTTTTCTAGCAATCATTAGGGAGTCTTCAATGGTGCATATATCCTCAAGCTTGGGGTATTTAGAAGAAACCAAATTCAGCTCATGATTGATGAAGCCCACATCAAAGGAGGCATTGTGGGCCACAATAGTAGAGCCTTCTAGAAATTCAATAAGCTCATCAGCTATTTCAGCAAAAGTAGGTTTATTAATTAGCTCTTCGTTTGAAATGCCATGAACTTGTTGAGCTTCTTTATCAATAGCCCTTTCAGGATTAATGTAGGTATGAAAGATATCATCAGTCTTTTTTCTGTTCTGAACAACCACTGCGCCTATCTCAATAATTTTATGTCCATCGTTAAAATCCAACCCGGTGGTTTCAGTATCTAAAACAATATATTTTTTTGCACTCATCTCTATAAATTATCTATGCCTTTATTTGCTAGCTCATCAGCACGCTCATTGCCTGGTATACCGGCATGCCCTTTCACCCATTTCCAGGTAATTTCATGCTGATTAGCCAATTGATCTAATTCCTGCCAAAGCTCCATATTTTTAACAGGCTTTTTATTAGCAGTCTTCCAGTTATTTTTTTTCCATCCATGAATCCAAGAAGTTATGCCATCCATAACGTACTTGGAATCAGTATAGAGAATAATTTTGCAAGGCTCTTTTAGCGCTTTCAGACCTTCAATAACGGCCTGCATCTCCATTTGGTTATTAGTTGTTTCTGCCCTGCCACCAAATAATTCTTTAGAGTTATTTTGAAATTGAATAATAGCGCCCCATCCGCCTATACCTGGATTTCCTCTACAGGCTCCATCAGTGTAAATTTCTATCGATTTCATGGGTTAAAATATACAAATGGGCAAAATATTATCCATTTTTCCAATACCTGCCTTTCAGGATAATTATATTTGGTTAATCGATACTAATGAAGGGTATATTGCTGTTGATCCTGGGGATGCCAATCCTGTGATAGACAGATTAGGTAAATCTATTAATAAAGATCTTACGATATTGATTACTCACCACCATTTTGATCATACAGGCGGAGTAGAAAAGCTCAGGAACCAATATAATGCTAAAGTAATTGGGCCGTATCATTCACCATTTAAAGATTTAGATACCACTGTTAAAGCTGGTGATTCTTTTGTGCTATATGGCCTTGATATTAAAGTTAATGAAGTACCCGGTCATACCTTAGATCATATTTTCTTCCTCATTAGTGAAGGCGAACAACTGCATCTATTTTGCGGTGATACTTTATTTTCTGGTGGATGTGGTCGAGTCTTTGAAGG
>VMDH01000066.1 GCA_008080945.1 Gammaproteobacteria bacterium
GCAGAGGTAATCTTCTGAGTATTTTTTATACTCGAGATCTGTTTTCTAACCTCTTTGGTGTTTGCCATAATTTAATAGGTTTGAGTTTTCTTGAATTCTTTTAAGAGCTCATGGAATTGATTTTCAATATCGTCATCCCAATCCCCTGTATCATTTAATCTTGCTTCAAGTTCGCCTGCTTCTGCACTTAAGTAGCTGTGAAGCGCGCTTTCAAAGCTTGCTAATTTTTCAATCTCAACATCTTTGAGGTAGCCTTTATCGGCAGCAAATAATGTAACTGCTTGCTGGGCCACACTAAGTGGTGAGTATTGTTTTTGTTTTAACAGCTCTGTAACTCTCTTGCCGTGTTCAAGCTGGGCTTTGGTTGCCTCATCAAGATCTGATGCAAACTGAGCAAAAGATGCAAGCTCTCTGTACTGCGCCAATGCAAGCCTTACTCCGCCACCAAGTTTTTTGATGACTTTTGTTTGAGCGGCTCCGCCAACTCTTGATACTGAAATACCTGGGTTAATCGCTGGTCTAATTCCTGAATTAAACAAGTCAGTTTCTAAAAAGATCTGTCCATCAGTAATGGAAATAACATTGGTTGGCACAAAAGCAGACACATCTCCTGCTTGAGTTTCAATGATTGGCAGCGCTGTTAGGGAGCCTGTTTTACCCTTAACCTCGCCATTGGTAATTTTCTCAACATAGTCTGCATTAACTCTAGCAGCTCTCTCTAATAGTCTTGAGTGGAGATAAAAAACGTCTCCTGGGAATGCTTCCCTTCCTGGGGGTCTTCTTAATAGTAGCGAAATCTGTCTATAAGCCACAGCTTGTTTAGATAGATCATCGTAAACAATAAGAGCATCTTCGCCCCTGTCTCTAAAATATTCGCCCATAGCGCAACCCGAGTACGCAGATAAATACTGCATAGAAGCAGGGTCTGCAGCGGCTGCAGCAACCACAATGGTATGATCCATAGCGCCATACTCTTCAAGCTTTCTCACTACGTTTGCAATAGTTGATTGCTTTTGCCCGATGGCAACATAGATACACTTAATACCTGTATCCTTTTGGTTAATGATGGTGTCGATAGCAACAGCTGTTTTTCCTGTTTGCCTGTCGCCAATAATGAGCTCTCTCTGCCCTCTTCCAATGGGAACCATGGCATCAATAGCTTTTAATCCTGTTTGAACTGGTTGATCTACAGATTTTCTAGCAATAACTCCAGGAGCAACAACTTCAACCGGCGCCATTAGATCGGTTTTAATTTCTCCTTTGCCATCAATAGGATTTCCCAAAGCATCTACAACTCGTCCAAGCATGGCTGGACCAACAGGAACCTCTAGAATTCTGCCCGTACATTTAGCGGATTGACCCTCAATGAGGTCAAGATAGTCTCCAAGAACCACGGCGCCAACAGAGTCTTGTTCAAGGTTTAGCGCTAGGCCAAGCACTCCGTTTTCGAACTCAATAAGCTCACCAAACATAACGTCGCCCATGCCATGAATCCTGACGATGCCGTCCGAAACATTAACAATGATTCCCTCGTTCTTTCTTTCTGCAGATAGATCAAGGCCAGCAATTTTTTCTTTAAGTACGCTGGAAATTTCTGATGGATTTAATTGTGACATCCTTCTTCCTTTATATATTTAATTGGTTAACAAGTTTTTGGATTCTTCCTTTAATAGAGAGATCAAGAACCTCGTCTCCTATTTTTATTAAAAATCCGCCCATTAATTCTTCAGACTGATTGAAAGTGATTTCACAGTCTCCATATTTTTCGGTAATTTTTTTTGAGAGAGTTTGTTCAATATCTGGGGTTAAGTAACCCAATGAGACCTCTACCATTTTTGACTTATTGTGCTCTCTTAACAATGAATCAAAAATCTCTGAAATAGATGGCAATAACTCAAGCCTATCATTTTCCCCCAGGGTAGAAATAAGGTTTTTTGAAATTTGAGAAAGCTCAGATGAAAAAAGCTCGGCGAGTTTAGCTGCAGTGGCTTCTCTGGAAATAGAGGGATCACTCACCATCTCTAACACGGCTTTTTCTTTGTAGGCTTCTTTTAGTAAAGTTAATTCTCCGGCAAGGCTTTCGTGTTGGCCAGCATCTAATGCGGCCTGAAACGTTGCTTTAGCATATGGTCTTGCTGCGGGAATTAACTCTTGCACTATATTCTTTCCGCTGCTTCTAAGATGATTTTTTCATGCTTATCAGCTGAAATTTCTTCCTCGATAATTTTTTGAGCTGTATCAACCACTATTTGCCCAAGGTCTTGTTTGAGTTGGGCTTTGGTTTTATTAATTTCAGCTTCGAGGTTTTTATTTGCAGTAGATATAATTTTTTCAGCTTCTAGTTCCGCTTTGTTTTTGGCTTCGCCAACAATAGTGGATGCTCTCTCATTCGCCTTTTCAAGAATGGTTGCAGCCTCAGCTTTTGCTTTTGAAATTTCTGCATCGTATTCTTGTTGTGCCTCAGTTAGCGAGTCTTTGGCTTTCTTTGCAGCTTCTAAACCATCCGAAATTCTTTTCTCTCTTTCTTCCATGATGGCAAGAATTGGTGGCCACACCCATTTCCAGCAAATAGCAACAAATATTACAAAGGCCAGAGTTTGGCCTAAAAGCGTGGCATTAATATTCATTTAGACTGCAAACATTATGTATAGACCGAGGCCCACACCAATCATTGGTACCGCGTCAACCAAGCCCAACACAACAAAAAGCTGAGTTCTAAGCAAAGGTATTAGCTCAGGCTGCCTTGCGGCACCCTCTAAAAACTTGCCGCCCAAAACACCCACGCCAATGGCTGCTCCAACCGCGCCAAGCCCAATAATGATGCTTGCTGCTACGAATAGTAAGGATTGCTCCATAATTTTCTCCTATATTGACCCTAATGGTCTTCAGTTTCATGTGCCATTGCTAAATAAACAATGGTTAACACCATAAAAATAAACGCTTGTAAGCCTAGTATTAGTATGTGAAAAAGCGCCCATAATAAATGTAAGCCCACACCAAGTAAACCCAGTGAAATTGAATTAAAAACCAGTAACAAAGCTATTAAAATAAAGATCATTTCTCCAGCATAAAGATTTCCAAAAAGCCTCAACCCTAAGGAGAGTGGTTTGGCTAGCAAGTTAACCCCCTCTAAGATTAGGTTTACCGGCATTAAGTATTTTCCAAATGGATGAAACGCAAGTTCTTCAAAAAATCCCTTGGCTCCCTTAATTTTGATGCTGTAAAAAATAATAAGAATAAAAACTGCTAAAGCCATACCAAGCGTTATGTTGGGGTCGGTGGTGGGAACCACTTTAAAATACTCAATTCCGATTGCCTTGGCGGCTGATGGTAAATAATCCACTGGTATCAGATCCATTAAATTCATAAAAAAGACCCAAACAAGAACGGTTAAGGCCATCGGGCCTATTAATGGATTTTTTGCAGAAGTGAACATGCTTTGTACATTTTCGTTTACAAACTCCACACACATTTCTACAAAGTTTTGAAG
>VMDH01000041.1 GCA_008080945.1 Gammaproteobacteria bacterium
TATTGAGGATTTTCCCTCCTGAAGTAGCTCACTTCATAGCTCTGAAATCTTTAAATATACTTTATAGGATTGGCATTCTTAAGTTTATTTATAGACCCGTTAGAAGTGCCTCATCAGTGACAATCGGATCGCTGACTTTTCCAAATAGATTAGGAATAGCTGCAGGATTGGATAAAAATGGTGATTACTTTAATGCGCTCGGATCCTTAGGATTTGGTTTTATTGAAGTTGGGACAATTACTCCTAGACCACAGTATGGAAACCCAAAGCCCAGAATTTGGAGGATACCTTCTAATAACTCAATCATTAATTCATTAGGATTTAATAATAAAGGAGTAGAGCATCTTGTAAGAAACCTTAAGAAGAGAAAGTTTAAAGGAGTCCTTGGTATTAATATTGGGGCAAATAAAGACTCTGATAAGCAACAGAGAATAGAAGATTATATATTTTGTTTCAGAAAGGTTGCTCGCTATGCTGATTACATCACTATTAATATATCTTCTCCAAATACTCCTGGCTTGAGAGATTTTCATCAAGAAGAAGATTTCAAGATTCTTATTACTAAAATTGCCTCCATCAGAGATGAATTAAAATTTTTAAATCCCATCTTTGTAAAACTTTCGCCAGATGAAGATCAGCAAACTATTTCTAAATTAGTTGATATTGCCAGAGCATCAAAATTTGATGGCTTTATTGCTACAAATACAACTATCTCCAGAGACATGATATCCAGTGAAAAGTTTAGAACTTTACCAGGCGGTTTATCAGGAGAGCTTATTAAAAATAAATCCAATAAGGTCATTGAGAAATTAGCTGCTCTTGATTCAGGGTCAATTATTGGGGTTGGTGGAGTTGCTTCCAAAGAAGATTTTGATGAAAAGATAAATTTAGGTGCATCATTAGTGCAGGTTTATACGGGATTTATTTATAAAGGACCCAAGATCATTTCTGAGATCTTTGGATAATTGAGTTGAATATTTTCATCATTTCTATCGTCTTGATATTTCTTATTGGCAGCATTAGCCTTGCCATGCCCTCTAAGCAAACAAAAGAGTTGGCTGCATTTAGGCTTCTTGCTGCAAAAAGTGGCTTCAGAATAGAAACTCTCTCATTAAAAAAAAGATTTAAAAATTTTACTCAAGGCCTAGAAATATATACCTTTAAAAATAGTTCTGCATTTAAGCAAGGACACTTTATTTTTGATGATTCAGAATGGAATTTGTATGATCCTATTTCACTAAAAAAAGATCCAAACTTTGAAAATTTAAAAAAATTAATTAGTAAATTTCCTAAACCTGTACTTGAAATTATTTTTTTTGAGTCCAATATAGCTTTTCTTTGGAAAGAGAAAAAAGACCTAGAGATGTTAGAACACATAAAATCAATTTGTAATTAAGATGCCTCGCTCATTAGTCATAGTTGAATCTCCCGCAAAAGCAAAAACGATTTCTAAATATCTGGGCTCAGATTATGTCGTTAAATCAAGTGTTGGTCATATAAGGGACCTGCCAAAAAAAGGGAAGTCAGCCAAAGAAAAAATTACATTACCCAAGGGTCTATCTCCTGAAGAGAAAGCTATTCAGAAGAAGATTAATGATAGAAAGCGTTTAGTGAGGAGAATGGGAATTGATCCAGATAATTCTTGGGCAGCAACATACGAAGTGATTCCTGAAAAGGAAAAAGTTATTAAAGAGCTTAAATCCATTGCAAAAAAATGTGACTCAGTAATTTTAGCAACTGATTTGGATAGAGAGGGTGAAGCCATAGCTTGGCATTTAAAGGAATCCTTAGCCAAGGAGAATGATAATTTCAGCAGAGTAAGGTTCAACCAAATTACTAGAGATTCTATTCAAGCAGCATTTAAAGAGCCCTTAGAAATTGATACCAACTTGGTAAATGCTCAACAAGCTAGAAGGTTTTTAGATAGGGTAGTTGGTTTTGAATTATCCCCATTGCTATGGGCAAAAGTAGCTAGAAATCTATCAGCAGGAAGAGTGCAATCTGTTGCTTTAAGATTGCTAGTAGAAAGAGAGAAAAAGATACGTGAGTTTAAACCAGAGGAATTTTGGGAAGTTAGTTTTACCGGCTCTAAAAATAATCAGCCAATAAATTTTTCCTTAGTAAGAAGAAAATCAGAATCACTTCTTAAAGAAGTTGAGGCAAAACATATTGAATCGTTGATTCTTAATTCAGATATTCAAATATCTGAAGTGATCAAAAAACCAACCACTTCTCGACCTAAGGCACCGTTTATCACCTCAACTCTTCAACAGGCTGCTAGCACTAGATTAGGTTTTACTGTTTCAAGAACAATGCGGGCAGCTCAAAAACTTTATGAGAATGGATTAATAACTTATATGAGAACTGATGCTCCTTCCTTATCAAAGGAATCTATCCAAGATGCAAGGGCTTTTATCGAATCTAAATTTGGAGAGAAGTATTTAACGAATGCACCAAGGATCTATTCATCTAAAGAAAATGCACAAGAAGCTCATGAAGCTATTAGACCTACCAATGCAAGTGTTACTTCGGCAAATATTCTTGATCAAAAAGATGATGAAAGAAGATTGTATGAAATGATTTGGGAGCAATTCATTGCATGCCAGCTTCCCGATGCTGAATTTCTCTCAACAAGTGTATTTATAGAATTTGATGATTATAGGTTTCAAGCCAAAGGCAGAGAAATATTATTTGATGGATTTTTAAAAGTATATAAGCAAAAAGCATCAGATGAAGATCAAGATTTGCCATCCCTTAACCCCAAAGATATTTTGGAGCTTGATAGCCATAAATTGGATAAAAAATTTACTAAACCTCCTGCAAGATTCTCTGAAGCAGCTTTAGTAAAGGAACTTGAAAAAAAAGGCATAGGCAGACCCTCTACTTATGCAAATATTATTTCTACTATTCAAGATAGAGGTTATGCAGAAATTATTAACCGAAGATTTTTTGTTAATAAGATTGGCATGATTGTCTCTGACAGGTTGTTAGAAAATTTTGATGACATAATGGATTACAACTTCACTGCAAATTTTGAAGATAAATTGGATGATATAGCAAATGGTGAAGCCAATTGGTTAGAAGTTCTCAATGGCTACTACAAAGCATTCCAAAGTGATCTTGAGCAGGCCATGGATGAGTTTGAAGGCATGCGCAGAAATAATCCTGTCTCTACACCCCTAAGTTGTCCTGAGTGTAATTCCAATAATTTAAATATTAGAAATTCAGCTACTGGGGTATTTTTAAGCTGCTCTGGATACAGCAATGCTAAAGAATATCAATGCAAAAAAACTCTTAATCTTATTTCCGGAGATGAAGCAGTTAGTGTTGATGATCAACAAGAAGCAGTCAACTTAGTTATTAAGAGGCGTTGTCCAAAATGCGATGTCAGCATGGATAACTACCTCATAGATGAGGGTATGAAAATACATGTTTGCTCGAATAATCCAGATTGTGATGGCATAGAAATTGAAGAGGGA
>VMDH01000073.1 GCA_008080945.1 Gammaproteobacteria bacterium
CTTTTAGAAATGAACTTTCTTGGAGAATCTTGGATTGAAATTTATCAGGCTGATGAACGTTTTATTTATGAGCTTTTTAACAGCGGATCAACATTTGAAATGACCCTTGAAAGGCCCTTTAGGATAGTTGTAGGACATTCGAAAAATACAGAATTATATTATGAGGGTGATAAAATAGATTTAATTAGCATAGCTAACTCAAAAAACGTTAGCGTAGTTACTTTTAATGATTGATAACGTAATAGCACAAAGACGCAACTCCCTTAAGATCCAAGTTGGAGAAGTCCAAGTTGGAGGAGATTCTCCTATTAGCGTGCAATCTATGACTAACACTGATACTGAGGACGTTAAAGCAACATTAAATCAAATTCATGAGCTGCAAGCTGCAGGCGCAGATATAGTAAGAGTCTCAGTGCCAGATAAAGCCGCGGCAGCGGCATTTAAGAAGATTAAGAAAGAAGCAAACCTTCCACTTGTTGCTGACATTCACTTTGATTACAAGATAGCTCTTCTTGTTGCAGACAGCGCTGATTGTTTGCGCATTAATCCCGGCAATATTGGTAAAGATGAAAAAGTTAAAGAAGTTATCAAGGCTGCAAAAGATAACAATGTACCAATTAGAGTTGGGGTAAATGCAGGTTCTTTAGAAAAAGAGTTGCAAAGAAAGTATGGAGAACCTAATTCTGATGCATTAGTTGAATCTGCAATGAGGCATGTTGATATTTTGTATGCTAACGATTTTGAAAATTTTAAGCTCAGCTTGAAGGCATCCAATATTCCTATGACTGTTGAAAGCTACAGAAAAATTGCAAAGAAAATTGATCAGCCTTTGCACTTGGGCATCACCGAATCTGGTACTCTGAGATCTGGCTCTATTAAATCTTCAATAGGGATAGGCATGCTGCTTGCAGAGGGAATCGGAGATACTATTAGGGTATCTTTGGCTGCAGATCCTGTCCATGAGGTCAAAGCTGGCTGGGATATCCTTAAAAGCCTTGGTCTTAGAAGTAGAGGTGTAAAAATTATTGCCTGCCCAAGCTGTTCCCGTCAAAACTTTGATGTTGTTGGGGTAGTCAATGAATTAGAGGCTAGGCTTGAAGATATTTCAGAAGATATCGAGGTTGCGATAATTGGTTGCTATGTTAATGGGCCGGGAGAATCTAAAGCTGCTGCTGTTGGTATTACTGGAGCAAATCCACTTAATCTTATGTATGTTGATGGCAAGCCATTTAAAAAAATTACCAACGAAGAAATGGTTTCAGAATTTGAGCAGCAAATTAGAAATAAAATTACTAATAAGAGGGAGCAGATCCCAGCGAGCAATCTATGAAGTTTCAATCTTTAAGAGGGATGCAGGATATCTTTCAATCAGATTCAAAGAAATGGCATCAATTAAGACAGGCCTACCAATTAGTTTTGAATCGTTACGGTATTGGAGAAGTGCAGAATCCGATTCTGGAGAATTTGAATTTATTTGTCAGAACAGTAGGTGACTCTTCGGATATTGTTAATAAAGAGCTCTATTCTTTCCAAGATAGAAACGGAGATTTCATTGCTTTAAGACCCGAAGGAACTGCTGGTTTTATTAGGAGCATCATTGAAAAGAAGATAGAGCACGAGAGTCATAAAGCCTACTATGCTGGACCCATGTTTAGGTACGAGAGGCCACAGAAAGGTAGATTCAGACAATTTCATCAGCTTGGTGTTGAATACGTTGGTTTTCCTGAGGGAGATGCTGATTTGGAGATCATTTCAATCGTCGCAGATCTATTAGAAGAATTAGGTATTTCTCAAAAAGCAGTAATTCATATAAATCATCTTGGAAGCAGTGAGGTTAAACAGCAGTATTGCAATGTTTTAAAAGAATTTTTAATGGATTATAAAGACTCTCTGAGTGAAATTGATCAAAAACGATTAGAGAGCAATCCTTTACGAGTACTTGATTCAAAAGATGAGTCTGCGCAAGATATCTTGGCATTGCAAGAGGTTCCTAGGTATGAGGAGTTTTTAACAGAGGAGCATTTACAGCTATTAAATGATATCAATGACACTTTCCAAGAAAGAGTAGATATTTCTATTGATCATAAGCTAGTCAGAGGACTGGATTATTACACAGGGCTGGTCTTTGAAGTCTTATCAAATGAATTAGGCGCGCAGGATTCATTCATTGGTGGAGGCAGATACGATAATCTTATTTTAGAGCTTGGTGGGAAAGAGCAAAGCGCCATTGGTTTTGCAGTGGGTTTAGATAGACTCTTAACTCTTTTTGAGCCTTCCAATGAAGATAGAAAAAAAATTATATTCATCAATCTTGCTGGATCTAACAGGCACCATGCATATAAAATAGCCTCAAATATTAGGGCTCTAAGCAAAAAAGTTTCAGTAGAATCAATTCTTACCGATGCAAGCTTAAAATCTCAATTAAGAAAAGCAAACAAGCTTGGTGGAGATTTTGCATTAATTATTGGAGACGATGAAATTACTAGCGGTAACTTTATTTGGAAAGATTTGAATGAAGGAACTCAAGAATTTGTGACACTAGAGCAATTAACAGGCAAAATAACGCACCTTTAGGAGTAAAAGTGAACAATACATCAGAAGATTTATCAAACTCGTTCTTAAGTTTTGTAAGCGAATATAAGGTATTGATTGTAATTGCTTTATTAGCTGGGATTGGAGGTATTTTGGGATATAACTTTTATCTCGATTCAAAAGCCAATCAAAATTCAGAGGCAGCAGATGTATTTGCTCAACTTTCCAGCAACTACGCACTAGAAGAAAAAGACGAAGCTCTTATAGATGCTTTGCATTCTAAGCTTGAAACAGATTATGGGAATACCGGATTTGCTACTCTTGGCTTGATCCTTAAGGCGAAGCATTTTGGCGAACATCAAGAATCTGAAGAGGCTCTTAATACCTATTACGCTATTATTGATAAAACTGATGGAATTTTTGGAGATAATATTTTTAACAGCATTGCTCGAATTAATGCTGCTCAGCTTGAAAATAACCTCGGAAACTTTAATGCCGCGATGGAAGCCCTTCAGGGTTTAGCTAATCCAAATGACCCCTTAGTGCTTGAAATCATGGGAGACTCTCATGCAGGCCTAGGCAATAGTGATGCGGCTATTGCAAGTTATAGCAAAGCTATAGAAAAGGAGCAAAGCGAAGAAGTTAAGATTATGCTTCGATCAAAAATTTCAATGATAAATCTTTCACAATGATGAAGAAAAATTCTCTCCTTTTAATGGTTTTCATAATCAGCAGCTGCTCAACTTTAAATTTTTGGTCAGATGACGACGAGGACCTTGAATCTCCCAAAGAATTATCAGCTATTGAAAATAGAGTTGATCTTTCAATCAATTGGAAGCGTAGCTCTAAGGGAGCAAACTATCTCGGAGCATTTGAGCCGG
>VMDH01000058.1 GCA_008080945.1 Gammaproteobacteria bacterium
GGCAAAGACATTAGAAGATGGTGTTCTAGGTGATAATTAACATAATAAGGTGCTAAAAATATTCTTTCTAAAAGGCTCGCATTTATGTGCCTAGCATGAAGCAAGGGATCATTATCATTAGTAACCATTGCATGTTCTGCAATATTTCTAACCCTGGTAATAAATTGAAACCAAGTAAGCAATGGTAATAGCCAAAAGTAAAAATAGTATTCGTATGAAAAAAACAAAGCAAAGCACCCAAAAATTAGACTCTGACAAATAATAACCTTGAGTAATGATTGGCTTTTGCCAGCGAGACTCTTTTCTGAAAAGATAAAGCCTTTTAATTGGAAGTATCTCAATTTCAAACCAGTTAATCCGAAGAGGTCTCTTGCAAACTTTCTTGCCATGCTGGCAACAGAGACTGGAAATTTCTTAGAAAGATGTAAATCTGGATCATTAGATTGTTGAGTATTCCAGTGATGCTCTAGATGGTAATGTCGATAATCTTGCAGTGAATAAATTACAGGTAAACTGCAGAACCAGGATCCCACAAAATTATTGAGCTCCTTGCCATTAACTAAAGTTCTGTGAGCAGCCTCATGCATTAATATAGAAATTCCAAGCTGTCGTGATCCAATAATCATGACGACTAATAAGCCAACAAATATGTTTGGGAAGAGACTGTAAAAGTAGACGGCAAAAAACATTACAAGCCATGCATGAGCTATCATCCAGATACCTCTAGCGGTTGATTTTATAAATAGCTCAGGATGGTTGGTTTTGACTTCTTTTTTAAACTCTTGAAGCGTCATTTCAATATCTAAAGTGTTTTATTTTTTCTCCAGATTTACCAATATCAGTCATAGATTTAATGCCTATTTCAAGGTGGCGCTCGGCCCATTTTTGAGTTACTTCCTTGTCAGATTTTTCAGTTTTAATTCCATCTGGCGTCACTGGAACATCCGATACAAGGATTAGGGCTCCCCTAGCAATTTGATTGTAATGGCCCACAATGAATATGGTCGCAACCTCCATATCAACACCAATCGCAGTAGTTTTCTTAAGCTTCTTTAAAAACCTTTTATCGTGCTCCCAGACTCTTCTGTTGGTGGTATATATGACTCCGGTTCGGTAATCAATATTTGATTCAACAATTTTTTCAGAAACGAACTTGTGTAATTTAAAGGATGGAAGTGCAGGAACCTCTGGTGGGAAATAATCGTTAGATGTTCCCTCTCCTCTGATCGCTGCAATAGGTAAGATTAAATTTCCAATTTCACTGGTTTCTTTGAGGCCGCCACACTTGCCAAGGAAAAGTACGCCCTTTGGCTGTCTAGCTATCAACAAATCCATTATGGTGGCAGCATTGGGTGAGCCAATACCAAAATTAATAATGCTTAAACCATCGTTATTGGTAGCACAGGACATTGGCTTATTTTTTCCAAAAATCTCTACATCAAACTTTGTAGAAAAGTTTTCAACATAGTCTTGGAAATTGGTAAGCAGAATATAATCACCAAAATCATCAACTGGCATTCCTGTATATCTTGGAAGCCAGTCTTTGGCTATTGCATATTTATCTTCCATTATTGTTCAGAAGATGCTTCCGATGTGGTTACTCCGGTTAACCTAGCCTGATTGACAATATAAGCTTGAATATTTTCAGTTTGTTCAATAGTGAGTAAATCTTTGAAGGCTGCCATACCTGTGTTTGCATGCATACCACCTAGCACGGTACCTAAGAAAGTTTTATGACTTGTTTCGTCTAAATATCTTAGATCTGGAAGCACGCCTCCGCTAATGACACCAGCTCCATGGCAGAACTGACAATGCTCATGATATTCCAGCTCACCTTTAGCAATAATGACTGCTTCTTCTGAAAGATTCGGTAAATAAGGAGTGGTGACTATTAAATCTTTAGTAGCAGCTTCAACTTTTTCTCCGCCTAGTTTAAATACCATCATTCTCCCATTTTTTGCAGGATTCTTATTTTCAGATGGAAGTCCGCCAACTAAAGGATAGGCACCTCCATAGCCAACTTGCACTGCAATGTATTGAATGCCATCAATCTTGTAGGTAATTGGTGGAGCAATAATGCCTTGACCGACCTCTACCTCCCAAAGACTTGTGCCACTATCTGCTTGATAAGCAATAAATCTGCCATCGGATGTTCCTTGAAAGACTAGATTCCCAGCCGTTGAAAGAACGCCTCCACTCCATGGTCTTTTATACTGCGCTCTCCAAACTTCTTTTTGTGAAACAGGATCCCAAGCTAATAGATACCCAATGGTTGCTTGATCAACCATAGCTAAAGTAGCAGGATCCTTGGGAAGATAAGTAAGTTCAATGGTGCTACCAGTATTCCATGCTCCTTTTGTGTAAGAAAAATTTGGATCATTTCCATATACAAAAACAGTTTCTTGAGCAGGGATATAAACAAGTCCGGTATCAGAGCTGTAAGACATGGGTTGCCAGTTATGTCCTCCTAAAGGACCTGGGGTAACAAGGGCAGGATTTTCAAAATAATTGGTAGCAGGATTTTCAACTGGCCTTCCTGTTTCCATATCCACATGAGTTGCCCAGTTCATAGGTACAAAATTCTCAGCTGAAATTAATTCGCCGTTTGTTCTATCAACAACATAAAAGAAACCATTCTTGGGAGCCTGCATGATTACTTTTCTTAGCTCTCCATTGATTTCTAATTCGGTCAAAATCATGTGTTGTGTTGCAGTGTAATCCCAAGAGTCGCCGGGAGTTGTTTGATAATGCCAAACATACTCGCCATTGTCTGGATTGATAGCAACAATGGAGGATAAGTAAAGATTATCCCCGCCTCCAGGGCTTCTAATATATCTATTCCAAGGAGAGCCGTTGCCAGTTCCAATGTACAAAAGATTAAGTTCTTCGTCGTAAGCCATGGAATCCCATACGGTTCCACCGCCGCCATACTCCCACCATTTGCCACCGGACCAGGTTTCAGCAGCTGCTGCTACTGCTTCCGATTCAAAGGGTAAGTTGGGATCGCCAGGAACTGTATAAAATCTCCAAAGCTCAGATCCGTCTTCTGTATCGTATGCTGTAATGTAACCCCTTACTCCAAGCTCAGCACCGCCATTTCCAATGATGATTTTGTTTCCAATAATTCTTGGAGCACCAGTAATGGTATAGGGTCTATCTTTATCAATAGTTAGGGTTTCCCAAATTAAATCACCGCTATTTGCGTCAAGAGCAATTAATCTGCCATCAATTGTTGCTGAATATACTCTACCATCCTGATAAGCGGCTCCTCTATTCACAACATCACAGCAAGCATTTCGTGCCCATGATCTTTCAACTTGAGGATCATGAGTCCATTTTAGATCTCCAGTAATTGCATCGAG
>VMDH01000008.1 GCA_008080945.1 Gammaproteobacteria bacterium
TGATTGAAATCATAATTATAAAGTGAGCCTTCCCAATCACCATAGGTAGGATTTTCAATAACAAACCAGGTTTTGCCCCAATGCTCCTGGTATTTTCTTACAATTTCTTTTCTTGCTGATGATGAGATTTTATTTTCTTCTTCATCAACAAAGTCACCCAAATTGTCACCTACTTGAAAAATAACTCTGTATTTTTCTGCAATCAATTCTCTTCTTGGGGTCTTATTGGAAGTCCAGCCATTTTCGTTTCTGGTAAGCAAGTTATCAAATGTTTCTTCCAAAGGAATACCAAGTTTTTTAAAATTCATACGAGTGGCATCTTCAAGATGCGCTTTTCTGTTAGTGACATAAAATATAGTGACGCCCATTCGGGTTGCTTCTTTGAGAAAATCAACAACTCCTGGGACTGCATCTGCTTGTGCTTCTTTGCACCACTCATCCCAACCCATTGGATAGTTATTACCTGTCTTAACCACCCTTGCCTCAAAGGGTGAATTGTCCAGAACGGTATCATCTACATCTAAGATTATTGCTGGTGGATTACTTGGATTGCTTGGTAAATCAACCAATGCATTCCAGGATTCATCAGCTATAGCAATAGAGAGCAAACGTTGCATAGTTTGAAATGTTTGAATGGAGCTTGCCATATGCTCTGCAGAGCTTTGTGCATAAAGCACAGCTAGAGTTCTGTCATCTTCCTTGGGATCAGAATACAAAAAGATGCTTGTAAAACAGAGGGCTAATAAATAAAAAGATGCTTTCATGGTGCGGAGCTATTATAATTTTTATCCACTTAAATTGGTAAATTATGTCTGAAGATAAAAATAATAAACTTGATGAGCTAGAAAAAGGGTTAAAAATGCTTTCCAAAGACCGAAAAGTCGTCCTCCCTCATCATAAAACTTTTGAGTTAGTCGATAAAATGCTCGAAATTGTCAAAAGCCTTAAGAGCAGTACTTAAATGAGTAATTACTCGTGCTTTAACTTTGAGGTTAAAGATAAAATTGGATACATCACCATGTGCAGGGGTGATGAGCTTAACACGATGACTAGACTCTTTTGGAAAGAGTTGCCTGAAATTATCAAGCAAGCAGATAAAGACTCTCAAGCCAGAGTTTTAGTTCTTCAAGCTGAAGGCAAGCACTTTTCAGCTGGAATGGATTTTGCTAATTTTGCTGGAGATAACAATCCAAATAAAAAAGATCCTGCTAGGATGCGTGAAGCTTTTTATCATGAACTTCTAGAGCTTCAAGATACTTTTACAGCTTTAGAAAAATGCAGAATGCCAACCATTGCCTTAATTCAGGGAGCATGTGTTGGTGGCGCTATAGATATGGTGGCAGCTTGTGATATGAGATACTGCAGCGAAGATGCCTTCTTCAAAATAGCAGAAGTAGACATTGGTTTAGCTGCAGATGTTGGTACACTGCAAAGACTCCCCAAACTTATGCCGTTTGCACATGTTAAAGAGCTAGCCTACACCGGACGCAAGTTTGATGCTAATGAGGCTGCTGAGCTTGGCCTCGTTAATAAGGTTTTTTCAAGTAAGGAAATGCTTGCCGAAGAAGGTAAAAAGGTTGCCACAACCATAGCAGCTAAATCTCCATTGGTAACAAGAGTGATAAAAAAACAACTGAATTACGCAAGAGATAATAGCGTTGACGATGCGCTCGAATATCATGCCATGTGGAATGCAGCACTAATCAGTTCTAAAGATATGGAAAGCGCTCTTTCAGCATTTGCTGCAAAGTCAGAAGGTGATTTTGAGGACTTAGCCGAACTAAAGTCTTTTTGGGAAAAGGAAGGCCTAGTCCCTTAAAAAGACCGGGGCTTCTTCTGAAGAATCGCTTGGAGAAAAGTAATAGCCTTCCTCAGAAAAATTACTAAGTTCTTCTGAAGTAGTTATTTGGTTGTCAATAATCCACCTTGCCATAAAGCCCCTAGCTTTTTTAGCATAAAAACTAATGATCTTATGTTGATCCCCTTTCTTGTCTTTGAAGACCGGAGATACCACATTAATAGAATCTGGAATCTTGCCAAGCACTGAAGAGTATTCATTGGATGCAAGGTTTATCAATAAATTTGAACCTAAGTCTTTAAGCTCTTTAGAAATATTGTCCATGACTTTACTGCCCCAAAACTCATAGAGGTTTTTGCCTTTGCTGTTTTCAAGCTTGGTGCCCATTTCTAGACGATAGGGCTCAATAATGTCTAGCGGCCTTAGTTCACCATACAAACCAGAAAGGATTCTTAAATGTTTTTGGGCAAAAGCAAGTCCTTTACTATCCAAGGTCTCGGCACTGAGACCTTGATAAACATCTCCCTTAAAAACCGAAATAGCAGATTTACTATTTTCACTGACATCAGTTTGGCCTGACCAAACTTGGTATCTTTCAAAATTTAGGGCAGATAACTTATCGCTTAGATGCATTAAGGAAGCTATCTCATGCGGCTCTTTTGCTTTGAGATTGCTGATAAGCTCCTTTGATTCATTTAAAAAAGTAGGCGCAGAAAAATCTGCTGGATTTTCAACAGTGTAATCAAGCGTTTTAGCTGGTGAAAGTATGATAATCATTGTTTTATTTTAACTAAATATATTTAAGATAGAGTAAATGATAGAAAAAGTAGGCAGATTTTTTGCAAATTTATTGCTTGTACTTGTTGCGCTAAATTTTATTGTGGTCATGAGTAGATACCTCCTGGGTATTGGCCAGCCTGCTCTGCAAGAACTTATTCTTTATTTGCATGCTGTTATTTTCCTCGGTTGTGCTGCTTGGGCTTATCAAGATGATGAACATGTCAGAGTGGATATCTTTTATAGAGATAGTCTCCCATCTTGGAAAAAGAGAATAAATTTTTTT
The DNA here is from genome assembly GCA_008080945.1 of Gammaproteobacteria bacterium. Lineage (GTDB taxonomy): Bacteria > Pseudomonadota > Gammaproteobacteria > Magnimaribacterales > D2472 > VMDH01. The sequence continues at coordinate 2,862 of VMDH01000008.1, forward strand.
GGAGCTATATTTCTTTTACTTCCCACCATAATCGTTACGGGCTTCTATTCAATAGATTTTGTAATAGCGTCTTGGGAAATTACAGAAGCATCTACTGAGCCAGGTGGACTTCCTTTTGTATATCTTCAAAAAACAATTTTATTTTTGTTTCCAGTTTTCTTAAGCTTTGTTTTTATTAAAGAAGTGGTATCCGGATGGAAATAATTCCAATTCTTTTTATTGTAATGGTATGTGCTGCCTTGTTATTAGGCTACCCAGTAGCCTTTACCTTGGCCGGAGGCTCCTTATTATTTGCATTTATAGCATCCTGGTTTGGATATTTTGATATTGGGCTCTTAAAAACTATTCCCATAAGAATCTTCGGGATCATGAACAATCAAACGCTTTTGGCGGTACCTTTATTTATTTTTATGGGCGTAGTTTTAGAAAAATCTGGAATCGCTGCCCAAATGCTTTCTGATTTTGCAAAGGCTTTT
>VMDH01000082.1 GCA_008080945.1 Gammaproteobacteria bacterium
GAGCAAGAAGTGGCCAAGAATATGGCAGCAAAAAAGATAGTTAAATTAGTTTTTTTCATGTTGGTCTAGCTTTAAAAAATTTTTTTGTAATTCATCATTAATGGCGTAATATTTTCTGCCCTTATCTGGCCCAGTTAATAATTCGACTTGAGCAATATCATCATTAAATTTTAAATCAATAACTTTCACAGAATCATTCCTTACCACTCTATAAAGGTTCCTGCTATCAACAGTGGCAAATGACCATTCTTGATATCTTTGTGCTTGCATATTCCTGTAGGCATCTCCTGATGTCAGATAAAGTATCTGCCCTTTACCAGAGATATTTCTTCCTGAAGAAAAATTTTCATTAATTACATAAGTCTCGCCAATTGCAACGCCCTCTTGGGTAGATGATTCAGCAGAATCTGCGAAGAGGTTGTTAGTACTGGTAAATATAATAAAAGTAGCTAATGTGAAAATTTTAATATTCATATAACTCCGACAAAATTAAGTTATTAAAGTTCTTATTAAATAATATAAACATAGATGCCATACAATGCCATGGCAAGCATAACAATCCATGAGCCTAAGGTCCCAACCATTCTGTAAGGTGTACTTTCTGAAGAAATGCTTAAACCATAGGCGTGCAAAATTCTACAGACAAAGAAAACCGATCCAAGGAGATGTAATTTAAGCTGATCCACTCCTGAAATTTCTAGCAACCCCAGCATAATCATTGCTAAAGGTGCGTACTCAACTAAATTTCCATGGCTTCTTATTGCTTGCAGCAAAGAAGATGAATCTCCCTCCCCTAGCAAAGTTTTAGATTTGCCTCTTGCAATACCAACTTTATAAGCAAGAAAAATAGCTAATAAAGTAATCAGCGAAGTATAAAAAAGTGTAATTTCCATGATTTATTTCCTCTCAGACATTAACTTAGCTTCTTTAATCAAAGAAGTGCCTGAATTTATTTTATGATTATAGCTTGCCGTAAAAGCTTCTAGCTGGAATCCAGACATTCTTGCTTTTAATACAGATATCTGTTCCTCTTTCCAGGCAACGCTCGTGTTGGGATCCTTCCAGAGCTGTTTTTCTTCATCCGATCTGGCGCACCCATAACAGTAACCGCTGACAGGATCAGAGACGCAAACAGATATACAGGGTGAAATAATCTCCATAGCTTCTAGTTTAGCAAACTTATTCACTTGAAAAAATCTAAATACAGCCCCACATATTTAGTGTGAATGCCGCTTATGGGTTCACAAAACTTAATAAACCATAGACATGCCGCAAGGATGTCACATACGTCGCTAAGGAGGACAATATGGTACTTAACTTTACAGACCCTGTATTTACATCAAGGGTATTTGGCTTTGAAAATCTGTTTGACAGATTACAAAGAATCTCAGAGGGATCAGATAGATCATCAAGCTATCCTCCCTATAACATCAGAAGAAACGATAATAGAATCTCTATTGAAGTTGCCGTGGCAGGTTTATCAAAAAAAGATCTCGCCATTGAACTTGCCGATGGTGTCTTGACTATCGATCATTCCAGTCAACCAAATCAGGTTAATGGAAATGAGGTAATTTACCAAGGCATTGCACAAAGATCGTTTAAATTGCAATTTACAGTTGCTGAGCATGTAGAAGTTCTAGGAGCAGAACTTATCAATGGAATGTTAACAATAGAACTGGAAAAAATAGTTCCTGAAGAAAAAAAACCAAGAACTATTGAAATTAAGGCTCCTAAAAAATTACTTGGTAACTAATCCAGTCTAAACAGGGGGGCAAATGCCCCCCGCTTTCTATACAATAACCATCGTTATGAAGAATTTGCTAGCCGCGCTTTTGCTCTTAAGTTTTACGGATTTATCTGCCGCAGCAGTAAATACTGGACATGCCAAGGCAAGCTTGGTAGCAGATGCCACCCAGTCAGATGAGTTCTTGTATGTGGGTCTAAAGTTAGATATGGATCCAGGCTGGCATACCTATTGGAAAAATCCTGGAGATTCTGGCGGACCATTTTCAATTATGTGGAGCCACCAAATGGACATCATCATTGAAGACGTTAGTTGGCCAACTCCTGAAATTATTCCCTACGATCCGCTTATCACTTATGGCTACAAAGATTTTGTAATTTTCCCTTTTAAAGTTTTTAAACAACCAGACTCCGAACTAGGCTTATTATCTGCAGAACTTGAATTTTTAATTTGTAGCGATATTTGCATTCCAGAGAGTGCCGAGCTTTCGATTGATCTTTCGCAACTGAATCGATCATCGGAATTATTAGATGCTGTAAACGAACTTCCAAACAAAGTGTTACCTATCGATGTACAAACTTCACTAGAAAAAATTGTTATTGAATTTGATTACGATAAGAAGCCCGATAAAGCCTATTTCTTTTCCGAAACTGAGGATGTTGTTGAATATCTGCCCTCCCACTCTCTAACTGAAGTTAGTCAAGGAACCTATGCTATTGAGATAACTCGAGAGGATAAGAATTTCTCATACCTTAAAGGCATCCTTGTCATTGATGATCAAACATACTTAGTTGAATCCTCTACCCAAACACCCAAGCATGACTCCTTAAATTTATGGCAAGCTTTATTGTTTGCTTTTTTAGGCGGGATCATCTTGAACCTCATGCCGTGCGTGTTTCCTGTAATCTCCTTGAAAGTGATGAGCTTCTTAAAATTAGCAGATTCCAATCCCAGACAAATCAGAATACATGCGCTTACTTTTAGCGGGGGTGTGCTTTTTACATTTATAGCTATAGCTCTGGTTTTACTGGGACTCAAAGCCACCGGCGAACTGGTGGGCTGGGGATTCCAGTTGCAGTCTCCTGAGATAGTTGGTTTCTTGGCTATTGTGATGACTATGATTGGTTTTATCTTATTAACCGATATCAATATTAATGTTGGCAATCTTTTTCTTACTCAATCCGTTACTCAAAGCAGTGGGTTAAGTAATTCTTTTTGGACAGGTGCCTTAGCAGTGATAGTGGCCTCTCCATGCACTGCTCCTTTTATGGGGGCTGCGTTAGGTTATGCCATTATTCAACCAAGCGTTGTAAGTATGGTCGTATTCATTTCTCTTGCTCTGGGCTTTGCTTTGCCCTACTTAATTTTAGGATGGAATCCTCAATTAATTGCGATGCTTCCTAAACCTGGGGAATGGATGGAAATCCTCAAAAAGTTTTTTGCCTTTCCTATGTTTGCAACCTCCATTTGGTTGCTTTGGGTGTTTGAGCAACAAACTGCT
>VMDH01000053.1 GCA_008080945.1 Gammaproteobacteria bacterium
TTATTCTTAGGAAGAATCCCTAACGTTTGGTATGGAAACCAATACTCAAGATCTGGTGGGGCAACTGACTATAATAGATTCAGAAGTTTTTCTGATGTCATAGGTCCTATGCCTGCTGCATCTGTTGCAGATCCAAGATTCTTCTGGGTTGGACCAACTTCAAACTATGAAGTGAGAGGCGCATATTTTGGTGATGCTCAGGGTACAGATCCAAACTTTGAAGCTCCCTCATCTTGGAGAGCTAACATCGCAGTTGACTATGTAACTGAATCTGGTTACGAGTTCACTTTTGAGTGGAACAGAGATGAAGTTGATAAGGCTGTTTTCTATAAAGATCTAGGTTTAAGAAGCACTGGTGAAACTAGAGCTGACGGTAGACCAGTTTATAGAAGCACTGTGCCTGATTACTACCTTACTAATTCAGATATGGGTGGAGCTGATGCCTTTACCTTCTCTGTTACTAAATCATTTGGTGATCTAAAAGCTATGTTTGCATACAGTGCGGTAGATGCCACAGATATTTATCCTCTTACATCTGCTCAAGCTGAGTCATCTTATGGTTATACCCAGAGATACGATGGTGAAAACTTAGTAGATACTCCATCAAGTTACATGATTGATGATAAGTTCATCTTCTCTCTAGATTACACAACTCAAATCATTGGTAACAATGACACTAGATTCTCTCTAGTGTATGTTGCTAAATCTGGTGAGAGATACAGTGTGACCTTTGATGAAGTTGGATATAACTCTGTAGGTGGTAGTGGTAACTTCTATGCTGATTACTCATTAGCATATATTCCTACCGGTGCAAGCGATCCTAACGTAGTCTTTACATCACCTGCTGTTGCTTCAGCAGTGATGGATCACATCAACAGAACTGGTTTAGCGGCATACAAAGGTACATACGCACCTAGAAATGCCTTCCAAGGACCAGATTACAGAAGATTAGATCTAAGAATCACTCAAGATCTTGGTTTGTGGAAAGATCACAAGCTTACTATCTATCTTGATGTACTTAATGTGCTAAATCTTCTTGATGATGACAAAGGCATCGTCAGAGAATACTCTTTCAACAATTCAAGACAAATCGTGCTTGGTGGTTCAAGAGGGTATGACGATCAAGGAAGATATATTATCGCTGGTGTTGATCCAGACGATAGCTTAAATGTACTTAATTTTGATGGCCAATCTGTATGGCAGATGAACCTTGGATTTAAGTATTCTTTCTAAGTTAATTTAAACTAAGAAAAGGGCGGTTTTTCCGCCCTTTTTTTTGTAAAATGATTAATAGTGAATACCTCAAACATACCTCAAATTTCATTTGAGCTTATAAAGCAAAAAGATGCCTCAGCAATTCAGCAATTAACGAATGCCTTGCAGGAATTCGGATTTGTTACCTTCACTGATCATGGCCTAGCAGACTCTATCTTAGAGGATGCTTATGCTGCTAGTAAGGAATTTTTTTCTTTACCAAATGATATTAAGCAAAATTATGCTAGACCCGATACTGGGGGTGCTAGAGGTTATACCCAATTTGGTAAAGAAACTGCTGTAGGTGAAAAGGTTGCTGATTTAAAAGAATTTTGGCATCACGGCCCTAACATTGATAAAACCTACGACCCTCGCATTAGAGAGAATATTCCAATCAAAGAACTTGAAGAATTTAATGTAGTTTGTGGAAAATTATTTGAGGAATTGCATTTACTTGGTATGTCCGTGTTGCAATCTATAGCACTCATTCTTAATAAACCAGAAGATTTCTTTGATTCATGGGTTGCAAAAGGTAATTCTGTTTTACGCTTAATTCATTATCCACCTGTTACAGATAAAACCAATCTTCTCAGGGCTCGCGCCCATGCAGATATAAATCTTATTACCTTGCTTGTTGGAGCTGAAGAATCTGGATTAGAGGTTCAGCATAAGGATGGAAGTTGGATACCTATTGATGCTGCTTCCAAAAGTATAGTTTGTAATATCGGTGATATGATGCAGCTTGTTACTCGTGGCCAACTCAAAAGTACTGTGCATAGAGTTGTTGACTATAATGTTGGAGATCCAAAGCCAAGATATTCAATACCATTTTTTTTACATCCTTCTCCAGACGTTATCTTGGGATCTATAGTAGATGATTCAAAAGATTCTGTGTCTGCTCATGATTTCTTAGAAGAAAGGATTAGAGAGATTAAACTTTATTAGAACATTATGAATACACCTTTAATACTTCAAATCACAATCGGATTTATAGGGTTAACCTTATTAGCGGTCCCTTTGTCAGCCAAAAAATCTGCTATTAACTATCGCCACATATTAATTGCTATAGCTTTTCAAATTATCTTGGCATTTGCACTCATTAAAGTACCCGTAATCATTAAAATCTTTTCTTATTTATCAGAAGGCGTTATTGCTTTGCAAGCTGCCACCACTCAAGGAACTACTTTTGTTTTTGGTTATTTAGGTGGGGGAGATGCTCCATTTATGGATGGCGGGAGAGGGTCCTCTCTTATTTTTGCTTTTGGTATTTTACCCTTAATTATTGTGATGTCTTGCTTAACGGCATTGTTATGGTTTTGGAGAATTCTGCCTTTTATTATTCGAGGATTCTCAAAAGTATTTGAAAAATTATTTAATATTGGTGGGCCTATCGGTTTGGGAGCAACTGCCAATATTATTATGGGCCAAGTTGAAGCCCCTCTTTTAGTTAGACCTTACCTAAGCAAAATGACAAAAAAAGAATTACTTATTCTTATGACTGCAGGCATGTCTACTGTTTCAGGCTCCATTATGATCGCTTTGGTAATGATGCTGCAGCCTCAATTTGTTGATGTAAATCTCATTCAACACCTTATTACAGCTTCAATTCTTTCTATACCTGCTGCAATCATGTATGCCAATATCATGATTCCTTCAAATGATGCAACTGAATTTGATGCAGATGCGGTGCCAAAAATTTATGAAAGCTCCATGGATGCGATTACCCGTGGTACTAGAGACGGTCTTGAAATTGCCTTGAATGTTGGAGCTATACTTATAGCATTTATCGCATTGGTTTCACTAGCCGACTCTATTTTGGGTCTTTTGCCTGCCGTAGGAGATGCTCCTCTTTCACTTCAAAGAATATTGGGTTGGATTTTTGCACCCATTGTATGGTTGATGGGTGTGCCTTGGTCAGAATCTATTGAAGCAGGAAAACTTCTTGGGATTAAAACTGCTTTGAACGAGTTTGTTGC
>VMDH01000059.1 GCA_008080945.1 Gammaproteobacteria bacterium
GGAAGGGCTTTTTAATCCATCCCATGGCATGCATTTCATGAAAGGCCTTCCACATGCCAATAAGACCAGTCCCACCTCCGGTAGGATAAAAGATAGCATCTGGCAGCTTCCAGTTGAGCTGCTCAGCAAGTTCAATTCCCATAGTTTTCTTGCCTTCTAAGCGGTAAGGCTCTTTTAAAGTGGAGACATCAAACCATCCCTGGCTTTGTTTTCCCTCTAACACAATCTTCCCACAGTCGTTAATTAGACCATCAATCAGAATAGTTTCAGCACCTTGTAATTTTGTTTCTAAAATATTGATTTGCGGTGTATCTTTAGGGCAATATACGCTACTTTTTAGACCTGCTCTGCTGGCGTATGCAGCTAATGCAGCTCCAGCGTTACCATTAGTTGGTATAGCAAGATGCTCAAGTTTAAATTCTTTGGCCATTGCAACAGCTAGAGCCAAACCTCTAGCTTTAAAGGATCCTGTAGGAAGTCTTCCTTCATCTTTAATAAGTACCTCTAAATTATCATATTCCTTACTTACATTTATGAGGGGGGTAATGGTTTCTCCAAGAGAGATTATGGATTCTTGGCTGCTGATAGGAAGCAATGGGTAGTAACGCCAAAAACCTGGTAAAGGAGAGTCTTTAAACTCCTCTTTTGCAATACTCTTTGAGAGGGCCTCTAAATCATATTTAACCAGTAAGGGTCTGCCGGCATTTGAGAGCTCCAAAACAGTATCTTTTGGATAAGTTTCTTGAGTCAAGGAGCATTCAAGGTGAGTGATATAGCTATTCATAGAGATTCAAATTGTATAAGGAATTTTATGGATAGTGTATTTGTCTGCACTAAAATTAAAATATAGGTATTATTAACGACTCATGAATACTCATAACAAAATTTCTATCCATCCTGATCTTGAAAATTTTCTAGTGAACGAGGTTCTGGATGGCCTTGATTACAGTCCCAAAGAATTACTAGAAGGTTTTTCTAATATCGCTGAAGAATTCTCTCCCCAAATAGAGGCTGCTTTAGCAAAAAGGGATGATCTCCAGCAATCCATTGATGCCTGGCATAAAGAAAACTCATTAGAGGATTTTCAAGCTTATAAAACTTTTTTAAAAGACATTGGTTACCTTGAGGATGAGAGAGAGGATTTTTTAATCAATCCTCAAAACGTAGACCCTGAGATTGCCACCATAGCAGGGCCACAATTGGTGGTACCTGTGATGAATGCAAGATTTGCATTAAATGCTGCCAATGCAAGGTGGGGTAGTTTATACGATGCCCTCTATGGCACAGATATGATTAGTGAAGAAGATGGGGCAGAGAAAACTGGTCCTTATAATCCTGTGCGTGGCAACAAAGTTATAGGGTTTGCTAAACACTTTTTAGATCAGTATTTCCCATTAACAAAAGGCAGCCATGCAGAAGTAAGCAAGTATTCCGTACAAGAGCAAAAATTGGTGGCAACACTTCATGAAGAAAGTATTGAGCTTATTAACTCAGAGCAGTTTGCTGGCTATACAGGCGATAAAAAATCTCTAACTTCAGTCCTTTTAAAGAATAATAATTTGCATGCAGAAATTCTCATAGATAAAGAGGATGCAGTAGGTGCTGAAGATCCTGCCAATGTAAAAGATATTGTATTGGAAAGTGCTATTACTACCATTCAAGATTGTGAAGATTCTGTGGCAGCAGTGGATGCCCAAGACAAGATAGCTGTCTATAAAAATTGGCTAGGGTTAATGAAGGGTGACTTGTCAGAGACTTTTCAAAAGGGCGGCAAGGAATTAACTAGAACCTTGAATGAAGATAAGAAATTTTTAAATCCCCAAGGAGATGCTTTTACTTTGCCTGGTAGGAGTTTGATGTTGGTCAGGAATGTAGGCCATCTAATGACCACCCCTGCGGTATTGCTTGATGGGAAAGAAATATCTGAGGGATTAATGGATGCCTTTTTCACTGTCTTAATTGCTGTACATGACTTAAAAAAATTAGGCAAATACCAAAACTCTAGAGCGGGCAGTGTCTATATAGTGAAACCTAAGATGCATGGTCCAGATGAGGTCACTTTGGCATGCAATATTTTCGCAGCCGTAGAGAACCTTTTGGGTTTAGAAAACGGAACGGTAAAAATTGGAATCATGGATGAGGAGCGCAGAACCTCTATCAATCTCAAAGAGTGTATTCGCAGAGCTAAAGATAGAGTTATTTTTATCAATACAGGATTTTTAGATAGAACGGGCGATGAAATTCATACCTCCATGCAAGCAGGCCCTATGATTCCAAAAAATAATATGAAGGCTGCTAGCTGGATAAATGCCTATGAGGACAGGAACGTTGATGTTGGTCTTCTGTGTGGATTTTCAGGTAGAGCACAAATTGGTAAAGGTATGTGGCCAAAACCTGATGAATTACAGGAAATGTATCAAACCAAGATTGTGCATCCTTCTGCGGGTGCAAATTGTGCTTGGGTGCCATCGCCAACTGCTGCAACCTTGCATGCTATGCACTACCATGAAATTGATGTAATTAAGCATCAGCAGGAACTTCAAAAACGAGACATGGCTTCTTTAGATGATGTACTTGCAATACCCCTGTTAAGAGAAGAAGTAACTGAAAATCAAATTCGTTCTGAAATAGAGAACAATGCTCAAGGCATTCTTGGTTACGTAGTGCGTTGGATCGATCAAGGAGTGGGGTGTTCAAAAGTACCCGATATCCATGATGTTGGACTTATGGAGGATAGAGCAACGTGTCGGATTTCTTCCCAACATCTTGCAAATTGGTTGCATCATGGTGTTGTCTCAAAACAGCAAGTCATGGATGCCCTCCAAAAAATGGCAAATAAGGTAGATATGCAAAATAGTGGGGATCCGGCCTACCAAAGTATGTCACCGGCTTTTACTGGAAATGCATTTAAAGCAGCTTGCGATCTAGTGTTTGAAGGAGTTTCTCAGCCTAATGGCTACACCGAGCCTCTCTTGCATGCATACCGCATAAAAGAAAAGGCAGAATAAAGCTATTTCAACAACTGTTCTAGCGTATAGGCAAGCTGAATCATTTCATGATCGCTCCATGCTTTACCCATAATAGATAACCCTATCGGGAGTCCATAAGCCTTACCTAAAGGAATGGTAATATGCGGAGTGCCGGCCATGGCTGCAAAGCCTCCATTTCCCCATGAAGGATAATTTTCTAATGCCCCGTTGTCACCATTCTCTGAATCAATCTTCCA
>VMDH01000076.1 GCA_008080945.1 Gammaproteobacteria bacterium
GTTAAATTTGCCTCTCGATCCATTAAATTTTCTGATTGAACAGTATCAGTGCTCTTGCGATAAGCCTCTATCAATCTGCCTCTAATTAATGGGGTAAAAAGAGGTTCAGGTTGTGCTCTATCTGCAAAATAACCTTTGATATCAGCTAGATCGTATTCTTGAATATTAAATAGAAAATAGTTGGGAGTATCTTCATCCAAGGATTTGTTCCAAGAGTCTACTAAATCAGTTCTGGTCTCAGCTAGCACAATTAAAAATAATAAAGATAGCCCAAAAATAATAATCTGCAGAATACTATCCTTTCCTCTGTGTACTATATTTTTTAAACCCAGCTTCCAACCTACGCCACTGGATAAATTTAACAGAGAAAGAAAATAAATTAATAACCTACCTATCACGTATAAAACTACAGTTACAAAAATTACGGTGACTGATAAGTAAACAATAAGCTTTAAGTTTTGAAACACTATAGCTAGAAATATAAAAAGACATGCTGCCGTAAAGAGATAAATGGGTAAATTGGCAGAAATATTTAGCGAGTAATCATTTCTAAGCACTCTGATGGGCTCAGCATTACCAAGAATTCTAAGATAGGGTGTGATCGTTCCAAAAACGATAAATATCGATGTGATAAATCCAATGATTACTGGATTCCAAGATGGAGGTGGTAAATCAGCATTTATTAATTCTTGGAGGGTAGAAATTAAAAGCGCATGCAAGTTATAGCCAAAAAATAAACCTATACAGGTTGCAATTAAAACAATGAGAATCAACTGCATAATTTGGTGCCCAAAAATGAAACTCTTAGAGGCTCCAAAGACTTTCATCAGAGAAGTTTTTAATAAACTTCTTACCGCATACCTTCTAACGGCAAGCATAGAGGAGATAAGGGAAATTAAAATTGTAAATAGACTTGCTAGACTAAAATAAGCCACAGAATCATCAAATGCCTCCCCAATATCTTCTCCAACATTATCTGCTTCTTGTAATCTGATCTCAGCAGGAAGCTTGCCAAGTTCCTCCTTAAATGCTTCAAGGTCAGCAACAGCTCCGGAAAATAAGTACCTATAAACCACCCTGCTTCCGGTTTGGATAACACCCATATCATTTAAATCAGAGATATTGGCTATTGCCACTGGATAAAAACCTACAAAGGTTGAGTTTCTATCCGGAATATCTTGAATAAGTCCAGAGATTACAAATGTTTTGTTACCCACAGACAATTCATCGCCTAAATCAACTTCCAGGACATCTGCTATTCTTGGCTCAATCCAGATTTCCCCTGAGGAAGGAATTCCAGGGTTTATTGATACTTCATTAGCAAGATTGGAAATCTTTAGTTGGCCTCTTAAGGGATAACCGTTACTTGCCGATTTAATTGAAGTTAATAAATTATCCTCATTAGCTAGCGCCATACTTAAAAAAGTTACCGTTTTTGCAGTTTTAAGATTGTTTGCCTTTGCTTTTTCTAAATATTCTGAGTTCAACTCTTCTGCAGATCTCAGAACCAGATCGGCGGCCAGAATACTAGATGCTTGAATTTTCATGGCAGATTGCAATCTATCGCCCAAGAAACTTACGCTTGAAATAGATGTAACTGCTAAAACTATAGAAAGCGATAAGATGAGCAGATCGCCACTATAAAAATCCGACCAAAATTTTTTAAATCCAAAAATAAAACCTAAGATCATACAATCTTGCCGTCTGCCAACTCAAAAATCTCATCGCATTTTTGGGCAAGAATTAAGTCATGTGTTACTAATACCAATGTAGTGTTAACCACACTATTGATATTAAAAAGCAGCTCAGCAATTGTTTGGGAGCTTTTTTGATCTAAATTTCCCGTGGGTTCATCTGCAAATAGAATTTTAGGCTTATTAACAATAGCTCGAGCTATGGCAACTCTTTGTTTTTCCCCACCACTTAATTGATTAGGGAAGTGTTTTGATCGCCTCCCAAGACCTACCTGAGTTAGAGCTTGCATGGATTTTTCATGAGCATCTTTATCACCTAATATTTCCAGAGGAAGCATGACATTATCTAAAGCAGATAATCGAGGCATTAAATGAAAGGATTGAAAAATAAAGCCTACATCTTCCGCTCTCATTTGAGCTCTTTTATCTTCATCAAGATCTGTGATGTTTTGACCTAATAAATGGACCGATCCTCTTGTGGGGATATCCAACCCAGCCATAATTGCAAGTAAAGTTGTTTTGCCTGACCCAGAAGGTCCCACTAATGAGATAGATTTATCTCTCTCAACAACTAAATTTATATCTTCAACTATTGTCAAAAGGCCCTCAGGGCTGTTAACTTCTTTGGTTATGTTTTTTGCTTCTAAGATTAAATTTTTCAAGACGTGCCTATTTTTGCTTTTAGGTATTCTAATGTCTGTTATTAGTCCAGTAAATTCATCTGAAAATCTAACCAGCCAAGAGAAAGTTATAGTCGTCTTAGGAGATAGTTTAAGTGCAGGCTATGGAGTAACCATGGAAGAGGCTTGGCCCTCCTTATTAGAAAAAAATATCAATGCAAGCGGTACAAAGGTTAAGATCATAAATGCTGGAATAAGCGGTGATACAACTTCAGGCGGGCTTTATAGATTGCCAAAACTGATCAATGCACATCAACCTGATTTAATAATTTTAGAGCTAGGAGGCAATGATGGGCTTCGAGGCATGTCAATTAAAAGGGTTATCAAAAAGAACTTGGAAAAGATGATTAATATGTCATTGGGATCAGGTGCAGAAGTCATGTTGATAGGAGTTGAGCTTCCCCCTAATTATGGCTCAGTCTATACCGACGGTTTTAAAAATATGTACGTTGAGCTTGCTACAAAATATGGCTTGAAACTAGTAACAGGATCTATACAGGATATGGTTTCTGAGGATCTTATGCAGGCAGATGGTATTCACCCAAATATCAAGGGCCATGAATTAGTAGAAATTGAGGTAAGAAATAAATTATTACCTCTGTTAGATTAGTTAATAACTATAATGTTTACATACGCGCCTGTAGCTCAGCTGGATAGAGCACCTGGCTTCGAACCAGGCGGTCGGGAGTTCGAATCTCTCCAGGCGCGCCATGGAGAATATAGATGAAAAAAATATCGTTCCTAGGGATAATGTTACTAAGCATGACTGGACAAGGATTTGACAGAATAACTGGTGAGCCATTTGCCAGTAGATCAGAAGTAATTGGAAC
>VMDH01000067.1 GCA_008080945.1 Gammaproteobacteria bacterium
CAAATGCTCTAGGATTTCTATTAATGGTAGATAGAAATAGGTATCCATTGGGCTTAAGGAGAGACACACAATCATGAATTAAGTCTCTAGGAGAGGGAACATGCTCTAATACTTCCAAACAAGCAACCACATCGAATGTTTCTGCTTGAGTTTCTTTTAGTTTTTCAGCAGAAATCTCCTGATAGTTAATATTCAGCCCTGACTTTGAAGCATGATCCTTGGCAATTTCAATATTTATAGGGGTAACATCTATTCCTGTAACCTGAGCTCCTTTTTGTGCTAATGCTTCAGATAATATTCCACCACCACAACCTACATCTAGAACTTTTAAGTCTTTAATGCTCGATTTAGAGTCAATATAATCTGCTCTGACGGGATTTATTCTGTGGAGAGGCTTAAAATCACCGTCAAGTTTCCACCATTCTTCAGCTAATTTAGAAAACTTTTCTACCTCTGTATTATCAATATTACTCATTCGTTAAATTAGGTTTATGCAGGTTAGGAATTGTAGCTTATCTCTAAAATATTTTTTAAATTAGTTGTTATCTCTCATAATTTCGATAAAATCTGCATCCTATGACAACATCTTCCCATTCTCTATTACTCTCCTGAGTAATGATCTTTTTCTCTTAAGGACAAACTATCGCTACTTACAAAAAATCTTTTGTACCTATTAACGAAAAAATTTTTGCAAAAGAGGTCATGGTTATTGCTGCAAATGGCGACAAGCTGGGCATGCTTGCGATTGAGGATGCCCTGAAAGAAGCAAAAAATGCAAATCTAGATCTCGTTCAAGTCTCACCATCCGAAGCAAAGCCTACGGTTTGTAAGCTACTTGATTATGGCAAATTTCAATTTAATAAGAAAAAAAGTAGTACAGGGGCTAAAAAGCAAAAAAAGCAAAGCGTCAAAGAAATTAAGTTCAGACCTACCACTGATAAGGGTGATTACGAAATAAAATTAAAAAAGATAAAAAGCTTTATTAATGATGGAGATAAGACTAAAATTACCGTCCGTTTTAGAGGTCGAGAGATATTAAACAGCAAATTGGGCTTAGATCTCCTCAATAGATTAAGAGATGATCTGAAAGAAATAGCCCAAGTTGATCAAGAGCCTTCCTTGGAAGGCAGACAACTATTGATGGTTGTCTCTCAACTAAGAAAGAAATAGAAAAGATTATGGGTTACAAATTAAAAACACATTCCAGTGCTAAAAAAAGATTTAAAGCTACTGGCTCTGGGTTGAAGCGCAAAAGTGCCAATAAAAACCACATTCTTGGTAAACAAACTACCAAGAGAAAAAGGCATAATCGCGGTCTCCAGAATATGGAAGGCGCAACCCTAGATATTGCTAAAAAATTATTGGTGAAATAATGCCTAGAACTACCAAAGCAGTTACAGCTAAAGCAAGACATAAAAAGGTTCTTAATGCTACTAAGGGACACTATGGTGCCAGAAGTAGACTTTACAAAACTGCTAAACAGTCAAATATAAAATCACTGCAGTATGCATTTAGAGATAGAAAGAATAAGAAAAGGGTTTTCAGATCCCTTTGGATTTCTAGAATCTCAGCAGGGCTTGGTCCGCTGGGCATAAATTACAGTAGATTTATCAATTTATTAAAAAATGCGAACGTCGAGCTTGATCGAAAAGTTTTAGCTGGCATCGCATATTCTGATCCTGATACATTCGGTAAAATAGTAGATAAAGTCAGGGTATAATCTTTTCATGCAAATCCCTAAGGATTTAATTGAAAAGGCCAACGACAAGCTATCTCGCGTAGCAAATTCAGCTGAATTTTACCAAGTGCGCTCTGCATTCCTTGGAAAGAGTTCTCAACTCACTCAGTTATTTGGCTCACTTAGAGATTTACCAAAAGAAGATAAAATCAAATTTGCCAAGGAGCTTAATGCTATTAAGTCTGAGCTTGAAGGAATATTTGAGAGGGCGTTTGATTCTTTGGGATCTTCTAATCAGAGTTCTGCTAATCTAGATTTAACTCTTCCAGGAATAGATCACGGTCTAGGAACTTTGCATCCCATTAGTGTTATTACTCAAAAGATCACCTCTTATTTTGAACAAAACCACTACTCGGTATTTTTTGGTAATGAAATAGAGTCTGATTTTTTTAATTTTGAGGCACTTAATTTTCCTGCCAATCATCCTGCTAGACAAATGCACGATACTTTTTACCTTGATGATGAGCAAAAGTATTTGATGAGAACCCATACTTCAAATACTCAGATTCATGCAATGATGAAGTACGGAGTACCTTTAAAGATGCTCTCTCCAGGTAGAGTCTACAGATGTGATTCTGATAATACACATCTGCCTATGTTTACCCAGGCGGAAGGCTTAGTAGTTGACCAAAATGCCTCTTTTGGAAAATTAAAGGGCACCCTGATCAATTTCCTCAACCACTTTTTTGATCAGGAAATGGAAGTAAGGTTTAGGCCTTCATATTTTCCTTTTACAGAACCATCTGCTGAAGTTGATATTAGGTTTGGGAAAAAGGGTTGGCTGGAAGTCTTAGGGTGCGGCATGGTCCATCCGAATGTTTTAATTGGTTGCGGAGTCGATCCTAATCAATTTACTGGGTTTGCTTTTGGTATGGGGATTGAAAGATTGGCAATGCTCTATTACGGAGTTGAGGATATTCGAGATTTCTATAGTTCTAATCTTGAATTTTTAAAGCAATTTAATACTTCATTATGAGAATTGATTACAAATACCTGAAAACTTTTTTACAGGCCAAAGAGAGCATTGAAGATCTTGCAGATTTAATGACATCTATTGGTTTTGAGAGTGAAATTAACCATGATCAATCCATAGAATTTGATGTTACACCTAACAGAGGAGATTTTTTATCACTTAAAGGTATCTCTAGAGAGTACTCAGCAATTAAGGCTCAAGCTAGTAAGCTTAAGTTAGAAGTTCATAACCAAACTTTCAAAGAGAATAAGAAAGTTATTGCCTCCATAGATCAATCTGCTTGCACCCACTATTGCTTGGGGCTGGTGAGAAACATCTCTAAAGTTAGGCAACTTTCCGCTGATAAAAGGGCATTATTAACTAAGGCAGATATTCCTTTGATACATCCACTTGTTGACCTTGCTAACTATGTGATGCTTGAAATAGGAACACCAATGCACATCTTTGACTTAGATAAGCTTTCGTTAC
>VMDH01000078.1 GCA_008080945.1 Gammaproteobacteria bacterium
GTTGTAATAGCTGGTATCTCAATAGTGCAGGCATTCCTGCAAGCTGGCCTTGGACTTATGGCAGGTTTGTAGAGGCCATGCAAAAACCGGCTCTAGAAGATTTTGAAGTCGTTAGTAATTAACGAACTATATCTATTTCAGCAAGTATATTTTTTGCCTCAGCAACCTTTTCAAGATTCCATAATAAATACCTTGAATCCACAGAGATAGTTCTAGCTTCCGGGATGTATTTGTAATCTGAAATGATAGTTTCAATCATTCCATCGAAGGCTAAGCCCACCAATTCAAAATCTTTATTAATAGTTGCTGAACCAGAGTTACCATTGGTTATGTCTAAGTCTGAGATGAAATTCACTGGGACGGAACCAACATCCTTAGCAAAATATGTTCCGTAGTCTTGTTCCTGAATAAGTGTCCTTAAATTTTCAGGAGCATCAAATGGAGTTTCTCCTTGGTGCTTTTCTAAGATGCCCTCCAAGCTTGTGAAAGGCTTATACGCAATACCATCTTGGAGCTCTAAACCCATCACATTTCCGTAGGTTACTCTAAGAGTTCCGTTAGCATCTGCGTAAAGTGGCTTATTAATTTTTTTATAATAATCTTTTGAAAGCTTTATAAATGTTGATCTTAGTTTCTGTCTCTCAGCTCTTTCGGCATCGTATTGCTTTTCGTATTCTTTAGATTCTGCATAAATACTTTCAATAAAATTGATGAGTGGATCTTTTGATGCAGTTATTTCTTCAAACGATTTTTCAAACAATTCCAGCATTTTGGTTGGGTCTGTAAATTCAGAAGAATAAATTTTATCTACTACTGCAAGAGTTTCCTCGTGCGAGCCATCCAGTTTCAGAGCTCTACTAAATTCAGGCCTTCTAAGATCCTCATCAAAGGCTTTGTAGGTTTGTAATCTATCTAGGAATATAGCTTTATCAATTTTTGCTTCAAACCTATATTGTGCTGATCTAATTGAATTCTTAATTCTATTTTGGTCTCGTTCTTGATAGCCACTATCTCTTTCCTCGTTTGGCTTTCTGCGTTCGTCTGCATTTTTATAGATACGAAAGACATACGAAATCAAAGAAGAATTCCCATAATATCTTTCAGCTAAATATCTATCTTGTTGCTCTTTAATAAGGTCAAGCAGGGCAGCTAAGTCATTTTTTTCAGCAGGAGTTGCATTGCCTTCAACATGTCTCATGAATTCATCCCACTTCATTTGTTCTGAATCTAAAAGGTTAAATCTTTTTGAGCCTTCAAATTGTCCTGCAATTTTTTTATAGTAATTTTCGTACCCACTCTTTAGGCCTCTGTATTTAAGAGTCGCGGCTTCATCACCTTTGGTATTCTCTTCGATTAATTCTATGCCTCGTTTTAAGAACTCAATGCTCCTTGCGAAGCCTTGAGTTAAGTCATAATTTATTTCTGCAAAGGTTTGTAATCTGTTGGTAGAACCTGGGTAACCAATGACCATGACAAACTCTCCATCAGAGACGCCTTTGGCAGAAATTTTTAAATATGTCTCTGGATTAAAGGGCACATTAGCTTGATCAAATTCTTTGCTGGATCCATCCGGGGCTACGTAAGCCCTCAGTAAGGCAAAATCTCCTGTATGTCTTGGATACATCCAGTTATCTATTTCCCCTCCGTATTCTCCTATTGAGCTTGAAGGTGCATACACCAAACGCACATCTTTAATGACGGTTTGAACTTCAAGCTTATATGTCTCTCCTGAAAAAAAACTTCTGACTCTACAGCGAATATTGGAGTCTTTCTCACAATCGCTGACTATGTTTTTTGAATTCTGCTCGATAATTTCAGCTTTGGATGCATAGTCATCAGCTTCTTCAGTTCCTGCAAGAACTTGATCGGTAATCTCAGTGCTTGATGTAGTTATATAGACTCTGCTACCAGGAGCCGATGGTTTTTCATCTTCATAATTAACTGCCGTAAAGCCTGTTGCAAATAAATCATCTTCTTTTGTGGAGTTATATTGTAAGTAGGACCCCTCCACGCAGTGATAGTTAGTCGCTATTAGGCCATTTGGAGAGATAAAAGCTGCTGAACAACCGCCAATACTAACAATCGCATTCATGGGGAATTCAAAGAGATCGCTTATGGAGTTTACATTCTTATTAAAACCAGCTGCCCTGAGTTCTTTTTTTAATAATGGCATTTGATGCGGCTCCCACATTCCTTCTCTTGCAAGCAATAAAAGAGGTAGCGAAATTAAGGCAGAAAAAATAAGTCTCATAATGTCTCCAAAGAACGGGAGGAGTATTTTAATACATATAAGAGTAGAATGTTTTACAAGGCAAATATGAGCAAGGGCTTATGAAATACTTCCATCTAGTTTTTTTAGTACTCATTTCTTTAGGAGCAAATACCATGGATAAACCTATAGCAATAGTGTTGCACGGAGGCGCAGGCTGGTTTGCAAATCTTTCGGATGATCAACAAGCTGCTATTAAAGATAAGATGAAAGAAGCAATGGATGCTGGCTATAGCATCTTGGAGTCTGGTGGCACTAGTGGAGATGCGGTTATTGCATCCATAACCATTCTAGAAGATAGCCCTCTCTTTAATGCAGGCAAGGGATCTGTATTTACCTCAGAGGCAACCCAAGAAATGGATGCATCCATTATGCGAGGCAACGATCATGCCGCCGGAGCAGTGGCCTCAGTTTCAGTGGTAAAAAATCCGATTAAATTAGCCAAGCATGTGATGGAGAATACTCCGCATGTAATGTTTGTAGGCGAAGGAGCTGAGTCATTAGCTAAAACAGGGGGGCTTGAAATAGTTGATCCAGATTACTTTTTTTCTCAACAGAAATTTGAAGCATTGCAAAGAGCACAAGCAAAAGAAAACTTAAAAGAAGATAAGTTAGGCACAGTTGGCGCAGTTGCTTTAGATAAATTTGGCAATATTACCGCAGGCACTTCAACCGGGGGCATGACCAATAAACTTCCTGGAAGAGTAGGTGACTCGCCTATTATTGGAGCGGGCACCTGGGCTGATAACGAATCTTGTGGCGTGAGTGCAACGGGCCATGGAGAATTTTTTATTAGGTACAACGTATCCAAAGAGATTTGTGATCGAGTGAAATATTTAGGTAAAAGTATTAAAGATGCCTCGG
>VMDH01000011.1 GCA_008080945.1 Gammaproteobacteria bacterium
CTCATCAAAGAAGAGCTAGAAGAAGTAAAAGAAAATTTTGGAGATGAACGTAAAACTAATATTAATGATACAAGACAAGATATCTCCAATGAGGATTTGATCCCAGAAGAAACCAGAGTATTAACTTTATCAAGAACAGGATATGCAAAAACCCAGCCGCTTGCGGAGTACAGAGAACAAAGACGAGGTGGTCAGGGTAAAACGGGTGCCTCATTAAAAGAGGAAGACATCATTCAAAATCTCTATATTCTCAGCAGTCATGCTCAATTGCTTTGCTTTACTACTCGCGGGAAGGTTTTCTGGTTAAAAGTATATGAAATACCAGTGGCAAGCAGAACCTCAAAAGGTCGTCCGCTCGTTAATATGCTGAAGTTAGATGACGATGAATCGGTTTCAAAAATTCTTCCTGTAGATGAATTTAATGAAAATGATTTTGTTTTCATGGCAACTGAAAAGGGCGTTGTGAAAAAAACTAAACTTAGTTTCTTTGCTAAGAAATATAAATCAGGTATCAAAGCAATTAATTTAGATGATGATGATACTCTTATAGGCGCAGCAGTAACCGATGGCAAACAAGACATTTTATTAGCTTCTAATCTTGGCAAGATGATTCGCTTTAATGAGAAAAAAGTTCGTCCAATGGGTAGAACTGCTCGTGGCGTTAAAGGCATGAAGCTTTCTCAGAAAGATTCTAAAGTCATTTCTATGATGATAGGCGAGGAAGATAAAACTATTTTATGCCTTTCAGAGAATGGGTATGGTAAGAAATCAAGACTGGAAGATTTCACCCTTCATAACAGAGGCGGTCAAGGCGTCATTGCACTCAAAACTTCAGATAGAAATGGGCTTATGGTATCAGCATCAAGTGTGACAGAAGATGATGGGATTATGCTTATTAGTGATAAAGGCACACTAATCAGAACTGCCATTAATCAAATACCAACCTTATCTAGAAATACTCAAGGAGTTAAGGTCATTAGCCCTAAAGATGGTGAAAAACTTATAGAAGGAGTCCCTTTCACTATAGACGAAGAAGAAGAGTAGTGAGAGCTTGGAATTTTTCAGCAGGACCTGCTGCTATTCCTGAGGAAGTACTTCAAAAAGCTAAGCAGGAACTAGTTGAATATGGATCTCAACAAGCCTCCATTATGGAAATCAGTCATCGCTCTAAGGCATATGAGGCAGTAGCATTTGGAGCGCGTGATAATCTTCGGTCACTTTTAAATATTCCCTCAGACTATGAGATTTTATTTCTTCAAGGAGGCGCCACGCTCCAGTTTGCTCTATTACCTCTGAACTTTGCGCACGAAAAAGCAACAGAGCACATTATCACGGGTGCCTGGTCCAAAAAAGCTCATGCAGAAGCAAGTAAGTTAGGCCAGGCAAACATCTTGGCATCTTCTGAAGACTCAAATTTTACTCATTTACCTGGATTAAAAGATCTTGCATGCAGCGATGATGCGGCATATTTGCATTATGCAGATAATGAAACTATCCATGGTGTTGCATTCAATGCTGTTCCAGAATTTTCTTTACCTAAATTTGTAGACATGTCTTCTATTATTCTTGGGAAAGAGATCAATGTTAGCGATTACGACTTAATTTATGCAGGAGCTCAAAAAAATATAGGACCTGCAGGTCTTACGGTAGTTATAGCTAGAAAGAGCCTTTTAGAAACTTGTAATGAAAAGCTCCCTAATATACTGAACTTGCAAAAGCATGCCGAGAATGACTCCATGCTTAATACTCCTCCAACCTTTGCTTGGTATTTAGCCGGTTTAGTTTTTGAATGGCTTATCAAAAAAGGTGGCATTGGAACTATTGAGCAGCAAAATAATGAAAAAGCTGCAGTGCTTTATGAATTTATTGATAACTCAGATTTCTACTCCAATCCAGTGAATAAAAACTGCAGATCAATCATGAATGTACCCTTTATCTTAGGCAATCCAGAACTAGATTCAGTATTTTTAGAGGAATCCAAGCAGGCAGGACTCTTAAATCTCAAAGGTCACAGATCCGTGGGTGGTATGCGAGCGAGTTTATATAATGCTATTCCCCTAGCAGCTGTTCATGATTTGATTAACTTCATGGAATCCTTTGAGAAAAAGAACGCTTAGCCCATAATATTGTTCCTATGAACAAGTCTCAGTTAGAGAAAATACGTAAATTGCGTGATCGTATTGATCAGGTGGACAGCCGTATTCTGAAACTTATCCAACAAAGAGCTGCGTTTGCTAAGTCAATTGGCACTCTAAAATCAAAGGATCCTAATAACCAATCTTTTTACAGGCCGGATAGAGAAGCAAAAATTATAAGACAAGTACTTAAATCTAATGAAGGCGGCTTAGTAAAAAATGAACAGCTAAAATATATATACAAAGAGCTTATTTCGGCATGTTTATCCTTAGAGGAATCACTCAAAATTGCATATCTTGGGCCAGAGGGCACGCATTCTGAATCTGCAGTAATTGGTCATTTTGGATCATCGGTTCAAAGAGATCCTCGGGCAAGTATTGACGATGTATTTAAACAATTAACAACTGGACAATGTAATTTTGGAGTAGTTCCTGTTGAGAATTCTTCAGAGGGCGTGGTTAATCCAACCTTAAACTGTCTCGCTGATGAGGATGTAACTATTTGCGGTGAAACCTACCTTTCTATTCATCATTATTTAGCATCTGGTAATACCAAAGATTTTAAACAAGCAAAACAAATTGCCTCTCATCCTCAAGCTTTGGGGCAATGCACCAAGTGGATTGAAGCTAATCTCCCAGGAATTAAAAGAAAGATGGTTTCAAGTACCGCAGAAGCTGCAATGTTGGCGAGCAAAGACTCGAATACCCTTTGTATAGCAGGCAAGCTTGCTGTAGAAAAATATAAACTCCACACCCATGTTAAAAACATTGAAGACTTTTCTGAGAATAGAACAAGGTTTCTAATTATTGGAAAAGATCCTGTTGAAAAGACTGGGCTTGATAAAACCTCTCTTCTAGTCCAAACAAGTAATCGTCCTGGAGCACTGCTTGAATTGCTTAAACCTTTTAATAAAGCAAAGATTAATTTGCATAGAATAGAAACAAGGCCATCTAGAAAATCAGTAGATACACATAATTTCTTTATTGATTGCGATGG
>VMDH01000037.1 GCA_008080945.1 Gammaproteobacteria bacterium
ATGGTGGGCCCGGTAGGATTTGAACCTACGACCAATGGATTATGAGTCCACTGCTCTAACCACTGAGCTACAGGCCCGAAAAGACTGTGTATATTAAAGAATTTTTATTTCTTTGGATAGTTTAGGGTTGAAGAAATTTAGATTTCCAAGCACCCTGTTTCTTTGTAAAAACTTGTCTTTTATTTAATCTGTAACGATCGCCGCTCCAAAACTCTATGTAGTAAGGAGTAAATTGAAAGCCTCCCCAATACTCTGGTCTTTTTGAAGTATCTCCAGATTCAAGAGCTGCTTGATAGTTTTTAACAACTTCTTCGTATGATTCAATTTCTTCTGATTGGTGAGATGCAATGGCTAGCGCATTCTTTTCAGGCTCTCTGTTGGCAAAATAAGCATCGGATTCCTCAGCTGGGATTTTTTCAATATGCGCACGCATTCTGATTTGTGCGTCGGTTGCTGACCAATAGAATAAAGCTGAAATGGTTTGATTGCTCTCAAAGGCTTGCGCCTTGGGTCCATTGTAATTGCTAAAGAAAACCCAGCGATCCTTATCAATGTACTTAAGATTAACGAATCGAGAATCCACAAGCTCGGTATCTGCGTTATAGGAGCTTATCGCAATAGCCTGAACTCTGAGCTGGCCAGCATTGACTGCCTCCTGGTACCAATCTTGAAAAATAAGATAAGGCTCTTCAGAAGAGATATTTTTAAATTGAATCATGCAATCTATTCGTCAAGGAAGCTTTTCATGTGGCTTGATCTTGAAGGATGCCTTAACTTCCTTAAAGCCTTAGCTTCGATTTGTCGAATTCTTTCTCTGGTGACATCAAATTGCTTACCAACTTCTTCCAGAGTATGGTCGGTATTCATACCAATGCCAAAACGCATTCTTAGAACCTTAGCCTCTCTTGCGGTCAAACTAGATAAGACTTCGTCGGTTGCAAATTGAAGACTTTCGGTCGTAGCATCATCAAGCGGAGAAGTGATGACTGTATCTTCAATAAAATCTCCAAGATTTGAATCCTCATCATCTCCAATAGGTGTCTCCATGGAAATAGGTTCTTTGGCAATCTTGAGTACCTTGCGAACCTTGTCTTCTGGCATATCAAGCTCTTTACTTAATTCTTCAGGGGTTGGTTCTCTCCCTATATCCTGCATCATCTGTCTGGATACTCTATTAAGCTTATTAATGGTTTCAATCATATGCACAGGTATTCTGATGGTTCTTGCCTGATCAGCAATTGAACGAGTGATTGCCTGTCTAATCCACCACGTTGCATAGGTAGAAAATTTATAACCGCGACGATATTCAAATTTATCAACTGCCTTCATCAGACCAATATTACCCTCCTGGATAAGATCCAAGAATTGCAGACCTCTATTGGTATATTTTTTTGCAATCGAAATAACTAGACGCAAGTTAGCTTCTACCATATCTTTTTTAGCTCGTCGCATTTTGGTCTCACCAATAGACATGGCACGATTGATTTCCTTGATATCTTTAACGCTTAATCCGACTCTATCTTCGAGAGATTTGATAGATTTTTGTTGAATAACGACATCGTCTTTGATTGCTGCCAGAAGTGTTTTAGGGTATTTCTTGACCTTCATCAGAGAATCAATCCACTTCACCTTAGTGATGTTCTCTTGATACATTTCTAAGAAATCTTTTCTTGGAATTCTTGCATTTTTTACCATTAATACCTGAATACGTTTTTCGTATAGTCTTAATTCAGCTAAATCTTTACGTGCAATAAAAGACAAATCCTCAAACATCTTGGGAGAGAATTTTAAGAACTGGAAGATCTGCCCAAGTTTTGCAAACTGCTCTTTGGTTTCTTTGGCATGACGCCCTTTTTTATCTAATACTTTTTGAGTTTTATTGAACTGTCTTTTTAAGTTGGTAAATCTTCGTTTGACCTCTTGCAAGTCTGGACCAGTATCCTCTTCTTCATCATCGTCGCTCTTTGCAGGAGCGCTGTCTTGCACGCTACCAGGTCCTGCAGAGGGGACTTCTTCCATTTCTTCTAAGAACCCAGTTAAAAGTTCATTCATGCGTTTGTCGCCTTTTTGAACGGCTTCATAAAAGTCTTGAACATACGCAACAATCCCAGGATATTGGACCGAAGCATCCAAAAGATCTCGCATGCCCTCTTCAATTCTTTTAGCGATTTCTATTTCGCCATCGCGGGTTAGGAGATCTACGGTACCCATCTCACGCATGTACATTCTGACAGGATCGGTTGTGCGACCTTTTTCACTCTCAACTGCTGCCAGTGCTTCTGCAGCCTGCTCAAGAGCAATATCATCGTCATCTTCAGATGACTCAGAAAGCATTAATGAATCTGCATCCGGTGCAGTTTCATAAACCTGCAAACCGAGATCATTAATCATTCCTATGATTTCATCTACCTGATCTGGATCAGAGATATCTTCAGGCAGGTGATCGTTGACATCAGCATAAGTAAGGTAGCCTTGTTCTCTACCCTTATCGATCAATTCTGCTATTTTTGAGCCTTCTTTCTTCATTAACTGTTACCTTTATTCTTAATAATTAAATATATTTAGTTATTTTTGGCACTCAGCTTTTGCAACCACTCTTGGTCATCTGTGCTTAAATCATCTTTTGTTAGTATGATTTTCTGAAGCTCTCTTCTTCCTTCTGCTGAGATGGACCGGCTATTATACTGCTGTTTTAAGATTTCCTCTCTATCTTTTTGATTTTTTGCTAATACAGCTACGCAATCAAAAACAAGCTTTTTAGCATCTTCTTTGCTAATTTTGAGATCATTCACTGTGGCCTGGCTAAATAAATCCCTAATTTTTTCTGAGGTTATGCCTTCTATAACTCTCGAAGGCTTAATAGATGGAGACGATTGATATAAATTCAATATTTCAAATAAAAAAGAAAACTTCTCATTTTCTGCCAACGGTTGGAAATATTCTGGTTGGGCTAGATCAGGATAGTTAATTAATGCTGAAAAGATATTTGTCATAGATCTTAAGCGGATATCTGGCTGAGCCGAAGTATCTTTTGGTTGGTTGGCTTGGGGTTTATATTGGTTTTCTCCTGTTTTGGGAAG
>VMDH01000002.1 GCA_008080945.1 Gammaproteobacteria bacterium
ACGCAAAATGCCTGAGATACTTTGTCATAAAAGTCAGCTGCTATTAATTCTTCGATAAATATTGCATCGGCTTCCCTAAGAGCGTCTAATCGATCTTGAGTCAACTCACCCAAAACTCGCACGCCCAATCCTGGCCCAGGAAATGGATGCCTATTTAATAACTCTGATGGAAGCTCCAGTTCCTTACCAACTTTTCTAACCTCGTCTTTAAATAAATTTCTTAAAGGCTCAACCAGCTCCATTCGCATTTCTTGAGGCAAACCACCAACATTATGGTGAGATTTTATAATTCGAGCTTCTTTAGATTCTGAAACAGATGACTCTATTACATCAGGATAAATTGTACCTTGGGCTAAGAACTCAATTTCGCAATTTAGATCTAAAGACTCATTATCAAATACATCTATAAAGGTTCTTCCGATAATTTTTCTCTTTTGTTCCGGATCAGTAACTCCCTTTAGATGTCTTAAAAAGATATCGCTGGCATCAACTACCTTTAAATTTAAGTCAAATTTCTCTTCAAAAATTTCTTTGACCTGATTAACCTCATTTTTTCTTAAAAGCCCATTATCTATAAACATACAATATAGCTGCTTGCCAATTGCCTTTTGCAATAACATTGCAGTGACTGAAGAATCAACCCCGCCTGAAAGACCCAGTAAAACATTATTACTACCAACTTGTTCTCTTATTTCTTCAACTTTTCTGGCAATAAGATCTTCAATTTTCCAATCTTTATTACATCCACATATTTCAAAGAGAAAATTCCTGAATATAGCTGGCCCAATGCTGGTATGAGTCACTTCTGGGTGGAACTGCAAGGCAAAGATATCTTTTGTATTATGCTGGATTGCTGCTATAGGAGCAGATTCTGTTGAGCCAATTAAAATAAAGTCTTTTGGCATAGAGGTTACTTTATCCCCATGACTCATCCAAATATCAATTAAGTTGGAGCTATCTATGCCCTCAAATAATTTTGAGTCTTTTTCTATTTTGAGTTTAGCCTCTCCAAACTCCTTAGCATCAGATGCAGAAACTATTCCAGAGCATTGTTCGGCTAGAGTTTGCATTCCGTAACATATACCCAATAAAGGTACTTCCATATCAAAACATACCTGAGGTATGCGAGGAGTAAAAGATTTGGTAACAGACTCAGGGCCACCAGAAAGAATGATTCCCTTTGGATTACATTCCTTTATCCGATCTTCTCCAATATCCCAAGGAAGTATTTCAGAATAGACTTCGTTTTCACGAACTCTTCTTGCAATTAATTGCGTATATTGAGAACCAAAATCTAGTACTAAAATTCTGTTGTCTTTAGAGCCCATGATCAGGATAAATGATCTTCTAATTTAGAAAGCAGGTCTTTGATCTCAGGCTTATGATCTTTAATTTCATCTAGAGTAAGCCCATCAAGCTCGTGCGGAAAAACAAGCCATTTATCAGTTTCATGTAAATAATAGTCTGGGACTCTGCTAGTTTTATTTTTACTGGGCTTAAAGTAAGGAGTAGCAACTCTTATTGCAGGAGTATTTTTCTTACAAGCCGTTGAAAGATCAGAAATAATTTTATCTATAGAGATCCCCGTATCATGCACATCATCAACAAGCAATAAAGAATCTTCAGAATGCACATTCTTGATTACATAATTGAGGCCATATACTGATACCTCTCCTTCAGTTTGATCAATGCCCTTGTAATATGAAGTTCGAATAGCAATATGGTCAGACTGTATACCCAAAACACTGAGGAGTTCTTGAACAGCAATACCTATTGGAGCGCCACCTCTCCAAACACCAACAATATAATTGGGTTTATAGCCGCTCTCGAAAACCTTCCAAGCAAGCTTAAATGCATCGCTTAGAAGGTCTTCTGATTTGATGAATAACTTATCCATAGATAAGTGGATAATTCTACAGAATTGAAAACATTATTAACAAATAATATTTGCTTTTTATTTTAGTAATTCATGCTGAGACGAATCATTGCCTGTCTTGGTGGTATTAATTCAAGCCCTGTTGCTGCAACACCAAACACATCCGTCATGCTTGAATTGACACCATCTTCATCAGTAGCATTAAGAATCATAAAGTCTAAGCCCCACTTATCCCCAACAAAATCAATACCAAAGGTAAGGTTAAATATATCGTAGGAATCAATAGCATCCACTATAGAGTTATTTGAAACCCTCTGTTGAAAATCTCCTCTATGCACATATTGCAAGATACTGGTAAGCATTGCACCGGAAGCAAGCATTCTTTCATGGGTTAACATAATATCAGCTGTAAACTCAGGGCTTTTTGCTAATTCATTTCCTTTAACGTTTTCTCTAAGACCATACCTAAGGTCTTCTTGACCAAAGAAATACTGGTAAGCATCAACATTATCTAAAACCATATAGTCTGAAGTTACTTCAGAATCTAAGAAGGCAATATTCATATCCAGAACTAAAGCATCACTTACTAAACTAGTGAATTCAATTTCCAATCCTGACATTTCTGATTCCGGGATGTTGGCAACCCCTCCCCTGTAAGGATCGGGATCGGTCGCTTGAAATTGAAGGTTTTCATAAGTATAAGAAAATGCAGCGATATTTGCTCTAGCTCGACCATCCATGAGATCAGTCTTAAGACCAAACTCTATTGCATCCACTTTTTCTGCTTCAAAAGTTGGAAATACCATGGCAGGTGCAACTGGTCTACCAGCAGCGATATCTTCAGCCTCTGTAAAACCAAAAGTTAAATTACTTCCACCAGGCTTAAATCCTCTTGTGAGGGATACATATCCCATGGTGTCGTCTGAAAAATCAAGTTCTGCAGTAATTTTTCCAGTAGTTTCATCAGAAGTACCCTTTTCTTG
>VMDH01000029.1 GCA_008080945.1 Gammaproteobacteria bacterium
ATGAGTCATCCTCTAAAGTCCCACATGCAGCCATCCAATTAGCAGAAATTTTTATGCTGGAAAGATTTGTTATTGGCACCGAGATAAGATTGGTTATTAGTTCCCCCATGGCCATTCTTAAAGATGCTGCTGGATTAATATCTGCAATATTTGGTTTTTCGCCAATCGCAAGTACCTGGCCGGAGTTTCCAAAAAATGATGTTAGTGCTAAGGAGTAATTAGAAACTGGAATCTGATAAGGACCTACCATCTGGTCTTGTGCTGTTAAGCCGCCAACCGATCTATCTGCAATGGAAATTAAAAAGCTTTTTGATCCGATAGATGGATGTTGCAGGATATTAACAATACTGTTTTCAAAGGATAATTCAGGATCTAGATCATCTTCATTAAGAGGCTGTATAGAATCTTCATATATCAAAGATGGGATGGGCAGATTTCCAAATAGCATGCTTAAAGGTAAATCAATATATGTCTCTTGTAAGGAAGAAGAGCTCAAAATAACGTCCTTGTTAAGCGTTGTTTTTCCAACAACTGCAAAAGGACATCTCTCTCTGTTACAAATCTCTGCAAACTCCTTTAAGCTCTTTGAATTAATTGCAATTACATAACGCTCTTGAGATTCATTGCACCATAACTCCATTGGAGACAAAGATTTATCAGCTTTTGGGATGGAGTCGTATTCGATTTCAACTCCCAGCCCCGTATCTTTTGCCAACTCCGGAATTGCATTAGAAAGACCTCCAGCACCAACATCATGAATAAATTCAATCAAATTATCCCCATCATTGATGCAAGTATTTATTACCTCCTGACATCTTCTCTGCATCTCAGCATTTTCTCTTTGGACAGAAGCAAAATCTAATTCGATGCTTCCAGCTCCAGAACCCATAGAGGATGCAGCACCTCCCCCCAAACCAATCAGCATAGCTGGGCCACCAAGCACAATTACTAGAGAGCCAGCTGGGATTGAACTCTTTAGTGCATACTCATCTCTAATCTCGCCTAATCCGCCAGCAAGCATGATAGGTTTGTGATAGCCAACTGCAGTTGTTTCAGTGTTCCAGGACTCAAGCACTCTAAAATATCCTGAGGTACAAGGTCGGCCAAACTCATTATTAAAGGCAGCTCCACCCAAAGGACCCTCAAGCATAATTTCAAGTGGTGAGGCAATATGATCTGGCTTTCTTTGAGATTTTTCCCAGGGCATTTTTGAATTTGGCAAGTGAAGGTGTGAAACATTAAATCCAACAACACCTACTTTAGGCTTAGCTCCAGAACCCGTTGCTCCCTCATCTCTAATCTCTCCCCCAGATCCTGTCGCAGCTCCAGGGAAAGGAGAGATTGCAGTTGGATGATTATGCGTTTCAACTTTTAATGTTGGATGGAGAAGCCTTTTCTTAACTTGATAAACATGCTCTCTGGAAGGATAGAAATTTTGCTCCTCTTTTCCTTCAATTACAGCTGCATTATCTTTGTAAGCTGAAATTAAACCGGCAGGATTAGTTGAACTGGTCTGTTTAATCATTTCAAACAGAGTGTTTTCAAGCCTTTCTCCGTTGGCTTCCCAGTTAGCGTTGAAGATTTTATGACGGCAATGTTCAGAATTTGCCTGAGCAAACATCATAAGCTCAGTGTCTGTTGGGTCTCTTTGTATGCTCGAGTAAAAATCATACAAATATCTCATTTCTTCATCATTGAGAGCTAAGCCAAGCTCATCATTCACTTCAGAAAGAGCACCTATGCCCTCTTTCAATAAATTAACCGAATGCGCTTTGCTATTTCGAAGTTGATTTACAGAAGAAAGTAATACATCCAGAGACTCAAACCTCTCTTGAATCATCCTGTCAAAAGGCAGTTCTGTAATATCTTTGTTAGTTATTTCATCAGAAATATAGCATTCAAATTTTTCAATAGAATGAACATCATCAATGCCGCAGTTATTCAAAATATCTTCTGTTTTTGAAGACCAAGGAGACTTTGTCCCAGGCCTAGGCCCAATGATAACCGCAGGACTAAAATCAAGATTTTCAGCATTTAAGATAGAACACAGCTCTGCTTCGTATTGAAAATTAGATTCAACTTTAATTAAAAAAAGCTCTCTTCTTTCAATGGTTTTTTTTGAAAAACTTTCAAGCTCCTCACATACATTTGAGTAGTAGGTAAGAATTTTTTTTGACACGGATAAACTTCTAAAATATCGTTGTTCTAATTATAGGGAGATATTTCTAAAAAAGTAGTGAAAGAAAGCCAATGAAAGCTATATTAACTGCACTTTTTTTGACTTTTATTCTTGTTGGGTGCTCTCAGGCAAATACTCAAAGCAAATACCAAGAATCTAGTTGTAACGAACTGATAGAAAAGATTATTTCTTTTTCTCGATTAACGAATTTTGAAAAGGAAAAATTTTTTGAGCTCAAGGAATCTAGACTGCAAAACTATCTTAGAATCTTTCAAGAGGCCGCAGAATTAAATAATCTAGATTGGGAACTAGTTTCAGCTGTAGCTTTTCAAGAATCTCAATGGAACCCAAAGGCAAGATCAAATACGCAAGTTAAGGGAATGATGATGCTAACCCTTCCTACAGCAAAATCTCTTGGGGTAATGAATAGACTTGATGCTAAGCAAAGCATTCTAGGTGGCGCAAAATACCTTGCTGATCTAAAAGAACAAATTGAATTTGGAACCTCTTCTGGAGATAAAATCGCGTTTCTTCTTGCTGCCTATAATTTAGGCATTGGAAATGTTAGATCATTAGTCTATTCAATAAATAAAAACACTAATGAAGTAACCTGGTTAGACTTGGAAGATAAGCTCTTAAATGATACTGATCAAAACTC
>VMDH01000042.1 GCA_008080945.1 Gammaproteobacteria bacterium
TTGAAAAAGCTCATATTCTAAGTACATCCATGGGAGGTATGATTGCTCAAGTTTTAGCCTCTGATAATCCTAGCAGAGTTAATTCCTTAACTTTGATAGCATCAACTGCATCCACTCCTCATCCCTTAAATGCTCCCTCAAAGAACGTGAGAAAAGTAATGCTAGAAAGATCTCGGCACTCCAATCCAACCTTTGATGAGTTTTACCAAAGAGAGATTACCTTTGTAAAATTAATTGGTAGAAAAGATTTAGTTGTAGATACTCCAGAATTTAAACAATTAACCAAAGATAATTTTGAAAGAGCTAAAGATGGGTCAGGTTATGGAAGGCAATTATTAGCAATTTTGGCATCTAAAAATAGATTGCAAAAAGTTAAAAAAATAAAATCACCCACACTTATTATTCACGGGAAAGATGACCCGATGATACATCTAAGAAATGCTGTGAAAATGCAAATGCTTATACCTCATAGCAAATTAGAAATAATTGAGCATATGAGGCACTTAATTGATCCGGAAAGCCTTGATGAGATTGCAGGCCCTCTACTCAGGCATCTAAGAAAATATAGTTAAGCTGTTCTAATTTGGTTGGCTTTCTAGAGAATTTCTCTTTTCAGCTTCATTCCAGTCTTTAGGCAATGTCTTACTTACAATAATAAAGCTTAGAATAGAAAAAATAAAAATAAATGCAGTAACCGACATAGCGTATCGCATGGCATCTAATTCATTGTAATAGGAGGCAAACACATCAATAAGCCAACCTGCAAAAGTTGGACCTCCCCCGAGAGCGATCATATTCAAGATAAAGAAAAATAATGCTGTAGACATCGCCCTCATATGAATGGGAGCCAAAGTTTGTGCTATAGCAAAGCTTGGTCCCAGATAAATCCCTATTAAGAGCAAGAAAATTGTAGAAAATAATAAATTCATTTCTACCGTAGGTGCCCACCAAGACAAAACTCCAATAGGTAGACACAAAGCAATAGCTATAGCAGGAAGCCAACCATAAGCTCTTACATCCCTACTTCCCCATTTGTCAGCAAGTCGAGCTCCAAAAAATGCTCCGCCAGCATAAGTAGTACCATTAATTATTCCTAGCAAAATGACTAGGGTTTGGAAATCAAATGAGGGATCAAGAGTTACTAAAAATTTTGTTTGGAAACCTCCTTTAGCATAAGAGACAAAGGAACCAAAAGCGATACCAAAACACATTGCCCACCAAGTAGGTATTTTTAAGAGCGTTTTTAAAGACTCAAAAAATGGGGGTTTATCTAAAGATTTTTCATCGTTAGCTTCCATGGCCCCACGGACAGGTTCTTTTAAAACCAATTTAACAATTCCAGCCAAAACTATCCCCGTGACTCCAAGAAAAATAAATATCCTTCTCCAATCAACTTCATCACTGCTTGCACCCATGATTGCAGCAGTTGCAAAAAAAGCTGCCATAATTCCAAACGGAATACCCATGGAGTAGACACCAAGCGCACTAGCTCGCTCTTCTTTGGGGTACATGTCTGAGATAATGGAATGGGATGGAGGGCTTCCTCCTGCCTCACCAATACCAACTCCCATTCTGGCTAGCCCAATTTGAACGAAATTATTTGCTAAACCGGTTAAGGCTGTAAATCCACTCCAAGTAGCCAGCGCAATAGCTAAAATATTTACTCTGCTAAATCTGTCGGCAAGCCAAGCAATTGGAATAGCAGTTACGGTATAAAAAACTGCAAAAGCAAATCCGATAAGAAGTCCTAGTTGTGTATTAGTAAGATTGAGATCTTCTTGGATAAAAGGAGCAAGAATACCCATAATCTGTCGATCAATAAAATTAAAACCGTAAACAATGGTTAATAAAACTAGAGCGAAAGTTCTGTAATTTTTATTGTTCATCTATTAGCTCAAAATCAAATTTACTTACCCCACAATCTGGGCATACCCAATCATCTGGAATATCCTCCCAACGAGTACCTGGTGCAATCCCATCTTCAGGAATTCCAAATTCTTCATCAAAAATATATCCACAAATGACACACTCATACTTTCTAAAAATCATGATGAGCTCCTAAAATCAGCAACCGTTTCTCTAGAGTGTGGATGAAAATAAATCATTAAGCCAGCCAAAGCATACCCAAAAAATGGAACCAACATATATATGTTCCACAAAACTGTCTTGCTAAATTCAGAATTACTCGCACCAAGTGAGACCTCAAATCCAATAAAAGTTTCTAAGACGATATAAGGTATGGCAGCAGCTAAAGAAAAACCAACCTTAGCTATGGTTGTAACATAAGCATACACTGCTCCACTCTTACTGTAGCCACTTTTTTTCTCCTGCATTTCAGATACATCTCCAACCATAGCCATGATCAAGGGAGTAGCACCTGCAAAAGACAATCCATAGAAAAAGGTAAATGCAAACAATAAATAAACGCTGTATTGGGTGCCAATAACGTAAGGAGAAATAATCCATGCCAGCAAAATAATAATTGCTCCATAAGCAAGGCACGCGGATGCAGAAAAATGTTTGGATGTCCTTAAACTTAAACTTCTAAAATAAAAAAGACCAACTGCTCCCATAATAAAGTAAAGCAAGGTTGCTCTCGCTGAGTATTCTGGCAATTCAAAAATAGTATTAAAGACAATAATTGATAAAGCTCCAAAAAGGCTTTGAGAAAATGCTAAGAATAAATTTGCGAATACCAACCTAGACAAAGCCTTATCAAACAGAACTGTTCTTATCATTTCTTTAACTGGGACCTTGGCTCTCTCAATTACTGCATCTTTCTTATCTGGCAC
>VMDH01000070.1 GCA_008080945.1 Gammaproteobacteria bacterium
GATGAAAATCTTAACTTTGTCTTTAGAAATTCTCTGACCTTTAGATCATGAATAACATTATCCTTGTATGCTTTACCCTGAGCATACCAATTAGCATTATGCTTCCTGATAACTCCGAGTCTAAAACCAATTGGGTTAACTTTTTGACCCATGATTTATTGCTCCTTTCCTTCTAAAGTAATTTCAATGTGACAAGTAGGTTTAATAATTCTATCTGCCCTGCCTCTTGCCCTAGCTTTCATTCTTTTTAATCTCATGCCTTGATTAACAATGATGGATTTTACAAACAAAGTATCTATATCAGCTTTGTCATTGTGCTCAGCATTAGCAATTGCTGATTCAAGAAGCTTCTTAACGATAGCAGAGGCCTTTTTCTTGCTAAAAGTAAGAAAATCTAGTGCCTCTTGAACGTGCTTACCCCTTACAGCATCCGCTACTAAGCCTGCCTTGATAGGGGAAAGTCTGATAGATTTTAAGTATGCTCTGGTTTGAATCATTTTGCTTTCCTATCTCCGGAGTGCATTTTAAATGTTCTGGTCACAGCAAATTCTCCAAGCTTATGACCAACCATATCTTCGTTTATAAAAACTGGTACATGCTGTCTGCCATTATGGACGGCAATGGTTAGCCCAACCATACCTGGAGTAATCATTGAACGTCTGGACCAAGTTTTAATAGGTTTTTTGCTATTTTCAGCAATTGCCTGATCCACTTTCTTTTGAAGTGATAAATCTACAAATGGCCCTTTCTTAAGTGATCTTGGCATTACTTTTTACCTCTTCTTCTAACAATTAAATTATCCGATCTAGTATTTTTTCTAGTTTTATAACCTTTTGTTGGAGTACCCCAAGGAGAAGTTGGATGTCTTCCTCCAGAGGTTTTGCCCTCACCACCTCCATGCGGGTGATCTATTGGATTCATTGCCACACCCCTTACTGTTGGTCGAACGCCTCTCCATCTCTTAGCGCCTGCTTTTCCTAATGATCTAAGATTATTTTCTTGATTTGAAACCACCCCAATGGTAGCCATACAAGCAGAGAGAATCTTTCTCATTTCGCCGGATTGGAGTCTTAAGGTTGTGTAAATCCCTTCCTTGGCAACTACTCTTGCAGATGTGCCAGCACTTCTTGCAATCTGAGCACCTTTTCCAGGTTTCATCTCCACACAGTGAACATTGGTGCCCAATGGTACATGCTCAAGTAACATTGCATTACCTGGATTAATTTCTGTCTTCTCTGATGACAATACTTGATCGCCAACTTTTATCTTTGAAGGAGCTAAGATATATCTCCTTTCTCCATCAATGTATTTAATAAGAGCAATGTGTGC
The DNA here is from genome assembly GCA_008080945.1 of Gammaproteobacteria bacterium. Classification (GTDB taxonomy): domain Bacteria; phylum Pseudomonadota; class Gammaproteobacteria; order Magnimaribacterales; family D2472; genus VMDH01. Next base: position 1,330 of record VMDH01000070.1, read on the forward strand.
TGTTCTGTTGGGGTCATACTCCAGTCTTTCAACAGTTCCTGGAACATTTAATTTGTTTCTTTTGAAATCAATTATTCTATAAAACTGTTTGTGGCCACCGCCCTGATGACGAACTGTTATCCTACCGTGATTATTTCTACCGCCATTTTTTGATTTCTTTTCTAGCAATGCCTTATGTGGCTTACCTTTGTGAAGGTCAGACTTAACTGATATAACAAATCTTCTACCGGGACTAGTTGGTTTAGCTTTAATTACTGCCATTAGTTAATCCCCTCAAACTGGATTTGTGATCCTTCTTGCAATGCTACAATCGCTTTTTTGTAATCAGAGCGCTTGTATTTACCAAATCTATTCCGTTTTGTTTTACCTTTTGAAATTGATGTAGTAACAGATTTAACTTTGACATCAAACAATGACTCTACTGCTTTTTTAATTTCACTTTTATTTGCATCTAAGCTCACTTTAAAAGCTACTTGATTAAGATTGGAAGCAAGCATGCTGCTTTTTTCAGTAATCAAAGGCGCTTTGATAATGGTAAGGAGTCTTTCTCGATTCATTTCATCCACTCCTCAATTAATTTGAAAGCTTCTGGAGTGACAGCAACTCTTTCTGATCTCAAAAGCATAACAGGGTTAATTTCTTTAACCGTAACCACTTCTAAATGTGGGATATTACGAGCTGAAAGATAGAGATTGGTATCTAACTCATCTACGATGATAAGAGCTTTCTCTAGCTGGAGATCTTTAAGGTAGTTCGCCATGAGTTTTGTTTTTGGCTCTGTAAGTTTAGGTGTTGTTATTGCTACCAATCTTTCTTGCCTTAAAAGCTCAGACAAAATGGATTTGATTGCAGCTCTGTACATTTTTTTGTTAACTTTTTTGGAGTAATCTCTTGGCGAAGAAGCAAACGCAACACCTCCGCCCCTCCATATCGGGCTTCTTATGGTTCCAGCTCTAGCTCTACCAGTGCCCTTTTGTCTGTAAGGCTTTTTTCCGCCTCCTCTTACATCAGACCTATTCTTTTGGCTGTGACTGCCTTGTCTAGCTCCTGATAGAAATGAGGTAACAACTTGATGAACAAGATCGGAATTAAACTCATTTGAGAATATCTCATCTGAAATTTGGATATTTTGTTTAGCGCTATCTTGAGAAAGTACATCTAACTTCATGCGTGCACCTTCTTAACTGCTGGAATGACTCTAACCATGGAACCAGTTGCTCCTGGAATAGCGCCTTTTACAAATAATAAGTTATTTTCTAAATCTGTTTTGACAAGCTCAAGGCTTTGAACTGTTTTTCTTTCATTTCCCATTTGCCCAGACATTTTTTTACCCTTCCATACTCTTCCAGGAGTTTGGCATTGACCAGTAGAACCGTGCGCTCTGTGAGATAGAGAGTTACCATGAGTCGCATCTTGCATTCTAAA
>VMDH01000075.1 GCA_008080945.1 Gammaproteobacteria bacterium
GTAATTTCAGGGACAATCGAAGGTATCGAAAAAGCCGAAGCTATATTGATAGAACGAGGAGCAAAAAGAGCTATTCGCCTTAATGTAAGCGTTGCATCTCACTCACTTTTAATGAAATCTATAACCGATGATTTTTCTAAAGCTTTAGAAGAAGTTGATATTGAGATGCCTGAAATACCTATTATTCAAAATGTTACAGCTGATATACCTGAAAACTTAGAATCATTAAAAATGAATTTAGTTAATCAGCTATATTATCCAGTGAACTGGGTTGGGACAATGAAAAAACTTTCAACAATTGATCAAATGATTGAATGTGGTCCCGGAAAAGTTTTGACAGGTCTTGGTAAGCAAAACAATGTATCGGTATGTGATATATTGAAATTTGAGGGGTAAGTAATGGATAAAAAAAATGTTTTAGTTACCGGTTGCTCAAGAGGTATTGGTCTCGCCATAGCCAAAAAGCTTATTGATGAAGGTTACTTTGTAGTTGGTACCTCAAGATCTAAAATTGATTTAGCAAATTTATTAGGATCTGATAATTGTCTTCATCAAGCTGTTGATGTCTCGAATGAAGATGATATTTCTTCAATGATTGAATCTCTTACCAAACAAGATATTCATATCCATTGTTTGGTCAATAATGCTGGAATTACGAAGGATCAACTATTCATGCGGATGAATTCTGATGATTGGAACAGCGTTATTAACACTAACCTAAATGGAGTTTTCTATTTAACTAAATCTCTTATAAAGAGTATGGTCAAAAGTAAATATGGCAGAATCGTTAATATATCTAGTGTTGCGGGCTTAATGGGCAATGCTGGACAAGTTAATTATGCATCTTCAAAAGCAGCGCTTTCTGGATTTACAAAATCACTTGCTAAGGAATTAGCCTCTAGAAACATAACTGTTAATAATGTCTGCCCAGGATTTATTGAAAGCGATATGACAAAAGAGCTTAGTGATGCGCAAATAGAAAACGCTCTTCAACAGATACCCTTGCAAAGATTTGGAACAGCAGAAGAGGTAGCAGCCCTAGTTGCATATTTATTAAGTGATGCAGCTAACTATATTACAGGACAAGAGCTGTCAATTGATGGCGGAATGTACATCTAATTTTTTTAAATGATTTTTTAAATTTTGATGTAAAATACAAACCACATTCGGAGGATAACTAGTGAGTGTAGAAGAAAGAGTTACAAAAATAGTTTGCGAACAACTTGGAGTAGGTGAAGACGAAGTTAACCTTACTTCATCTTTTGTTGATGACTTGGGAGCAGACTCTCTTGATACAGTAGAATTAGTAATGGCTCTAGAGGAAGAATTTGATCTAGAGATTGCTGATGAGGAAGCTGAAAAAATAGCTACCGTTCAAGACGCTGTAAATTATATAAATTCAAACAGCTAAATACACCATTCCATGCAACTACAAAGACGTGTTGTAGTTACAGGACTTGGTATTCTCTCGCCATCAGGCAATTCAGTCTCTGAAGCATGGTCTGCCTGCGTTGCTGGCAAGTCTGCAATTACTAAGATTGAACCATCCTTTAATGATTCCCCAATTACTATCGGTGGAAGAATTCATAACCTCAATTCTGATGAGTATCTAGATCCAAAGGATAAACGAAGGCTAGACCCTTTTGTTCAATATGGAGTGATTGCTGCTGAGCAGGCTATATTGGATTCTAGGCTTCTAGAATCTGATCATGATAAAGGCCTTGTGGGCGTTAATTTCGGATCTGGTATTGGTGGGCTTTCAAGTATAGAAAATAACCATTTAAATTTACAAAACCAAAGTTATAAGAAGGTATCTCCTTTTTTTGTTCCAGGCTCTATTGTTAACATGATTTCTGGCTTAGTTTCTATGAAGCATGGATTCATGGGTCCCAATTATTCCATGGTAACTGCGTGTTCTACTGGCAACCATTGTATAGGTTCAGCTGCGAGATCTATTGCTTATGGTGAAGCCAATATTATGATTGCAGGTGGAGCTGAGGCTGCATCCTCGCCCTTAGGTATTGCTGGCTTTATTGCATCTAGGGCATTAAGTACGAATTCAAATCCAGAAGAAGCATCTCGGCCATGGGATAAACACAGAGACGGTTTTGTCTTATCAGATGGTGCAGGAGCAGTTGTGTTAGAAGAATATGAGCATGCAAAAAAGAGAAATGCAAATATCTATGCTGAGGTTATTGGCTATGGAATGAGTTCAGATGCGTATCATATGACAGCACCACCTGAAGACGGCCGTGGAGCTGCGCTAGCAATGAAGAATGCTATTAAAGATGCCAATATTTCCCCTGCTGATATTCATTATATTAATGCACATGGTACCTCTACACCTTTGGGAGACATAGCTGAAACCAGAGCTATTAAAACAGTTTTTGGTGATAATGCCCCTGCAATTAGCTCTACCAAATCTATGATTGGACACACATTAGGAGCAGCAGGAGCTATTGAAAGCATTTTTTCAATTATGAGTATTCAAGATGGTATTATCCCACCTACTATTAACTTACATGAACCTGATCCCGAATGTGATCTTGACTACACTCCCAACACTGCAAGAGATGCTAAGATACAAATTGCTATGAATAATTCGTTCGGTTTTGGTGGAACTAACTCTTCTCTTGTCTTTAGCAAAATTTAAATACCTGTTATTTTTTTTACTTTTCCTTGGTTTTTTAGGGTT